>NZ_JBQSYD010000019.1:0-82934 GCF_052378905.1 Halomonas sp. AOP22-C1-8
TGGGCACTTTTCTGAAAAGTGCCCAGGTTTAGCCAAATTGGAGCGCCTACCGTTAGGCGACTAAACGCCGCCAGGTATTCGCGTAGGCGAGAACTTCTTCGCCCTGCCGTGCGGGAGGTATCAGCGCTGGCTCCACGAACGACCACTGGCGGCTGTCCTGGCCAAGAATCGCCGTGCCTTGCGTTGTTCCTGTACTGTCGGTACTGCCATACACGTTCTGAGCATGTTCGCTTCGCAGTGTCGCTAATACGTGCATATAGATCTTGTTGCCCGCAAAAGCGCCCTCCACAATGATGTCGCCTACTTGGCCTAACAAACTCAGACAATAGTCCGTCATTAACGCGCAGTAGACCGAGGCCAAGGCTGTTTTACCCGCGCCATTCAGCCGTTCGATTGGGCCGACGATCCGGCCGGTGCGGTGGCGAAAAGGGCCGCCCTGATCAACGAACGAGGGCAACGCAAATACCTCCTGGTCCATGACACGCTTCAGATCGACCAGCTCACCGTTAGCATCTCCACGTAACGTCTCCCACTCGCGCCCTCCCATAAAGCGAATGGTGGGCACAGGGGCACCGAAAGCGCTTACGTTGATCAGCATGTCGCGGGCCTCATCCAGCCCGTTAATGGCAGCACCAACCCCGCAGATAACGGTCCAGGTGCCGCTTGAAACAACGGCAAAAGGCGCTGCACGGTTCAAAAGATGGGGCACCAGCGAAGCGTTACTATCGTGAATACCGTTCAACACCTGGCAGCTATCCGGCAAACCGAGTGACTCGGCTAGCTCAGGCCGAACCGGGCCAAGCGATGCTCCTGTCGGTAAAATCGTAGGCAGCAGTGCTCGCCAGCCAAGCCGCTCTACCAGCGACGAGTAGTCACTTTTATGGGGGTTCCAAAGATCCGTATGGCAGCCGATCGACGTGGCCTCCCCGGCTTTTATACCGGTTAACCGCCACCCCCAGTATTGGGGATACATCAAGATATCCGTGACCTGCTCAAAGTCTTCGGGCCACGCCTGTGAAAGCCAGTACAACTGACGCCCCAGGTTGAGCCCACCCGCCAAATCAGGACTGCCTGTCTCCGCGAAAGGTGGCCGCACGCCGCGGTAGTCATTATTCAGCGCCGCGCACAGGTCGCTCTCATAATCAGGGATCGGCAGCGCCAGCTCATTGCCCACCATACACGCCGCCGTAGCGCCATGAGTAGTCACGCCGATGGAAACGACATGATAGTCATGAGCCAGGTCAGCCAGGGCTGCTTTCAGCCAGTCCCAGATAGCCTCCGTATCGATATGTGGGTAGCGGCCGTTCCGACAAATCTCATTGCCCCGGCGCTTTTCCACCAACACTTTACCGCCATTTTCTCCAAGGCTGAGCGCGCAGAGTTTGATGTTGGTCTTGCCGATATCAAGTACCGCCAGTACCGCCAGTACCGATTGATGCTGTTGTTGAGTCATGGCAGGTAGAAAACCTCGGTTAGCGGCTGTGCTTCCGGCTCAACAGAGTCGCGCTGGGTTTCCATAATGTCCGCCATGTATGCCCACCACCGCTGCATTACCGGGTGCGCTTTTAGCACTGCTTCATCTAGCGGGCCTTCCGTTTCAAAGCTGGCAAACAGTTGCAGCGTTTGGGGATGTAGAAAGATGTAGTAGTTGAAGATACCGCAGGCTTTCAAATGTGCTTGAAGTTCAGGCCAGAGGGCATCGTGGCGGGCGCGATATTCGGCTTCGCAACCTTGATGTAGCTGCATAACAGAGGCGTGGATCATTTGCGTTGCTCCCGCGCTGCCTGCAACCGCCCCGCCACCAGCGGAATACTGATCACGCAAATCAACATGGCGCCGATAATAATCGTCATCACGATACCCGGCACATTGAGCAGACCAAGCCCGAAGGTCACAAGGCCCATCAAGAAGACGGCAATGACGACGCCCACCATGCTGCCAGAGCCACCTAGAATACTTACCCCACCAAGCACGACCATCGTGATGATGCTCAGCTCCCAGCCAAAGGCGATAGAAGGTCGCGTGCTTCCTAAACGCGACGTCAGCAACACCGAGGCAAGCCCCGATATAGCCCCTACCATGACAAACAGAATCAGCTTGTGCTTGTTGACCTTAATTCCGGAATAGAGAGCCGCCGTTGGGTTATTACCGATGGCGTAAGTACGGCGGCCAAAATTGGTGTGATGTAGCAACCCATAAAATATCAGCGCCATCCCCATGAAAAGGGTGAATTCAAAGGAGAACACCCAGTAAACGTAGCCCTGACCGAAGAATTCAAAACCACTGGGGTAGTTAGTGAATGCGCCATCGCCAAGAATGACGTAGGTAATACCTCGATAGAGGCTCATGGTACCAATGGTGACGACAATGGAGGGTATACCGAAGTGGGTGACCACTAAACCATTAAACAACCCGCAGATAACGCCCACTGAAACGGCCACAAACACCAGCCCGCCCGGCCCCATGCCCGCTTCGGCAGCCAGCCCCATGCTCACCGAGGAGAGCGCAATGATCGAGGCGACAGACAGGTCTATCTCCCGGCAGATAATCAACATGGCCATGGGCAAGGCGATGATGGCTTTTTCAGTAAAGTTAAAAGTAGCGTCTGAGAGGTTCCAGGGATCAAGAAAATAGGGCGTGGCAAGGCTGTTAAACAGAAACACCAATACCGTTACCAATAATAAAAAAGTTTCCCAGCGCAACAGATGACGCAGCCAATGGTTGGACAAGCGGTTAGGCACAGCCGTTTGAGTCATGGTATTTGCCATTGGTCAAGCCTCCTGATGCTGAGCGGGCGTGGCGCGTTTACTCACCGCCCGGCGCAAAATAATACGCCCCTTGCTTCGCTCAGCCATTGAGTTGGCAATGACGGCGATGATGATAACGGCGCCAGAAATAGCCATCTGCCAAAACGGTGAAACACCCAGCACCGGCAAAGCATTATTGATGACACCCAGAAACAGAGCTCCCAGCGCGCAGCCGAGTACGGTGCCGACCCCACCCATAATGCTGATACCGCCAATCACACACGCCGCAATCACCTGTAGTTCGAAACCGTTCGCGACATCCACATAGGCAACCGCGTAGCGCGACACCCAAAGGTAACCACACAGTCCCGCCAGCATTCCAGATACCACAAAGGCCTTGAATTGCACTTTGCCAACGCTCACGCCGGTGTAGAAAGCAGCGACAGGATTTCCGCCAGACGTAAAGAAGTCCCGCCCGACACGCAAATGGCGAGTAGCGAAATAGAAAGTAGCGACCACGATGATACCGATCCAACCCATCATCGGCATGCCCAACACCACCGTGCGCGGCAAGCTGATAAAGCCGGCGCTCATCTGGTGGGCGTTCACCCAGGCACCATCTGAAAGCAGAAAGATAGTGCCGCGATAGATACTCATCGTACCCAGTGTTACGACAATGGCGGGCACCCCAACTATCCAAACAAAGAACCCATTAATGGCACCAAGACAAGCGCCCATTGCCATGGCAAAAAGTATCAACAAGGGTATTGGCACGCCGGGAAAAGCGGCATTGATCATGCCCACGACCATTCCCGTTAAAGCCAGGTTGGCGGCTACCGACAAGTCGATACAGCGGGTCAGGATAACCAGCATCTGGCCCATCGCCAGAATCATCAGGATAGAGGTATCGTTGAAGGCACTGACCAGGCTGTTCGGGCTTAGAAACGAGGGCGTGATAGCGCCCACCACTAATATCAACGCCAGGATTACCAGCGCCAGAAAACGCTCACGATGTTTAAGTAACGCGGACATCATGCGGCCATTCCTCCAGTAGCTGCACCCACCACAGCTTCAGGCGTGGCAGTTGCGCGAGTAAATTCACGCACCATCAGGCCTTCGTGCATCACAATAATGCGGTCGGCCATACCGAGCACTTCAGGCAATTCTGAGCTGACCATAATGACCGCCAGGCCATCGTTAACCAGCTCTGACATAAAGTGATGCACCGCCGCTTTGGAACCGATATCAATACCTTTGGTGGGCTCATCAAGGACAATGATCTTTGGCCGTGTCGCGAGCCATTTGCCGATAACAACTTTTTGCTGGTTACCGCCTGACAAATTGCCTACTTTTTGATCCCAGCTTGAGGTCTTGACGTTAAGACGCTCGCCATAAGCCCGTGCCACGTCATATTCACGCGTCTCATTTAGTAAGCCCCAGCGGTTAAGCCGCCCAAGCTGTGGCAAGCTGATGTTTTGAAAGATGGGGAGGTCCAAAATGACGCCCTGCTGTTGGCGCTCTTCCGGCACGTAAACAAGGCCTGCCTTGATTGCGTCAGCGGGCGAGCGGATAGTCACCGCTTCGCCATTAATGTGCACATTGCCGGTTGCTGCCTTCGACAGGCCAAAAAGTGCCTGCATAATTTCAGTACGGCCAGACCCTACCAGTCCGTAAAAACACAGAATTTCACCCGCACGCACTTCAAAATCAATGTCGGCAAACTCGGTCGGGTGGTTCAAATTTTCTACCGTCATCATCGGTTCGCCGATAGCCACGGTCTGCTTGGGAAAGGTTTCGCTGACACTGCGCGCTACCATCAACTCAACCAGTTCTGCTTCAGTAACATCGCTGATCATGCCTTCGCCAGCAAAGGTGCCATCGCGATAAACGACATAGCGGTCGGCGATGGTAAAAATCTCATCAAACTTGTGCGTAATAAAAAGAATGGCCTTACCCGCCTTTTTGAGCCGCTCAACGATGCCGTATAGCTCTTTGATCTCGTGGTGTGATAATGCGGCCGTTGGTTCATCAAGAACCACCACGCGGGCATCTACCGAGAGCGCCCGGGCAATGGCCACCATGTGCTTCTGGCCAATGCTTAACCCTCTCAAGCGGGCTTTGGGATCCAGGGGGGCATCAATATCAGCGAGGATTTCGCGAGTGCGCTCATGCATGGCGGGCCAATCAAGCCGCCCCAAGCGACCGCGCGTCAGGTAGTTACCTGCGAATATGTTCTCAGTAACGGTCAGCTCGTCGAACAGCACCGTTTCTTGATGGATAGCCGTGATGCCCAACTGGCGCGCCGCTTCAGGATCATCAATGCAAACCACTTCGCCAGCGACCTGAATTTCTCCGCCATCGGGCTGATAGATGCCGGTCATGGTTTTGACCAACGTGGATTTTCCGGCGCCGTTCTCACCTACCAAGGCAGTCACCTGACCGGGATAGAGATCAAGCTTAACCCTGTCGAGAGCCGTCACGCCGGGAAACGTTTTGGTGACGTTTTTCAGCGCGAACACTGCTGTACTTTGTGTCATGGCTATTATCTTTGTTATTGGATGTATTTTTTTGGTCAGGCGCTGCCGTAACAGCGCCAGCCCGATTTCGCGATTAAAAAATATCGGCGAAATCCTGAACATTGGTAGCGTCGTAGATGAAAGGCTCTGCCATGGCGGCACTGCCGTTCTCATCAAGCTGTGCAGTACCCATACGGCCCATGTCTACACTGGTTTCTGTTGCATTATCCATCACCAGGTTATAAGCGATGGTCGTTGCGGCGTAGCCCAAATCAACAGGATTCCAAATCGCAAAGTTATGCATGGCACCGCTCTCAACGTGGCCAGCAAGCTCCGACGGCAGCCCCAAACCGGTGACATAAACCTCACCAACACGGCCTTCATCGCTCACCGCTTGCGCCGCGGCCAAAATACCGACCGTGGTTGGGGCGACGATAACGTCCAGATCAGGATGGTTACGCATTAGCGCTACCGCTTCGCGATAACTCTTGTCTGCCAAGTCGTCACCATAAACGGTGTCTACAAACTCAAGCTGGGGAAATTCCGGTAGCACCTTTTTCATCTCTTCAATCCAGACATTCTGGTTGGTCGAGGTAGGTGTCGCACTGAGAATAGCCATCTGACCCGAGCTAACGCCTTTGGCTTCTAACGCATCGGCCGCTAGCTGTACATTCATTCGGCCAATCAAATCATCACTGGAGGGACTTAAGTGCACGCTGCGGCCCTCGGGTGCGACCCCAGAGTCCCAGGAAATCACTTTGATACCGCGCTGCTGGGCGCGGCTCAGGATAGGTACCAGCGCGTCCTGGTCGTTGGCGGAAACCGCGATAGCATCGACACGCTGGGCAATCAGCGAGCTGATTACCTCAATCTGGCCTTCAGCGGTTGTCGTGGTTGGGCCGGTGTAAATGATTTCTACATTACCCAGCTCTTCGGCTGCTTCCTGGGCACCTTCATTGGCGGCCTCAAAGAAACCGATACCCATTGCCTTGACCACAAGGGCGATGCGTACATCATCTTCAGCATGGGCGGGTGCTAAGTAAGCAATCGACAGTAAAGCAATCGACATCATTGCCGTTAGGGCTGGGAAGAGTTTTTTGAACATCGTGCGCTCCAATTTTGTTGTTATGCCCCGACCCTGCTTTGAGCATCAGCCGGGGGCGGTCGTTTCAAGGCCTTGATTGACGATAATCAGCTGACAACCCGCATCTTCGATCATTTGTCGCCTTGAGGGGTCAATACCATCGTCGGTAATGACGATATCGACATGAGATAATGGGCAGACGATGAGATTACTGCGGTTTTCAAACTTACTGGAATCGACCAGTAATACTCGCTGATCGGCCTGGTCCAGAAGCTTCATTACCGCCTGAACAATCTGAGGATCTGCCTCCATCACCCCCTGAGGACCTACTCCCTGCGCCCCGATGAACAGCATCGAGGCATAAAACTGACTGGAAACATCATTCGGAAACGGACTCAAGATAATGTTCTGTTCCCGATATACGTTACCGCCTGGTAGCATCACCATGCACTTGCTGCGTTTTAATAACTGCTCGGCAATCACGAACGAATTCGTCAGCACCTGCAATTTGCATGAGCGCATGAACTCCGCCATGAAGTAGGTTGTCGTCCCGCCACTAATGGTGACTGACATCCCATCTCCCAACAGACCCACCGCTTCCTTTGCAATGGCGCGCTTGGCCTTGGCGTTAATCAGTTGATTAACCGAGTAAGGCCGCCCTACCAGGGAGGTGTTAGCAGGTGGATGCAAGGCTTCCGCTCCGCCACGTACCTTTTTCAATTTTCCCTGTCGCTGCAGTTCGTTGATGTCTCGCCGAACGGTCGCTTCCGAAGCGCCCAATAAATTTACCAAGTACCCGAGGGTAGCAATGGGCTTTTCTTCAACTTCCGCCAAGATGATTCGATGGCGTTCAACTTCATGCATTCGTTATCCTCATTCATCACTATATTTCATAATCGATCATCTGCAAGCCAATTTTGAATATTTATGATTGATATTGACAGATAAAAATCTCGGATCGATACTTTTCTACAGACTAGACTCATAACTCGTCAAAATCGATCAAAAAAGGTCGCAGCCAGACCTTTCAACACAATAGCTTTCACAATAATAAGCACTCAACGCTATCAGTCCGGCTGCCGCTGCCCAATCACATCATAACAATACCCGAGGTATCTCATGCCCCAACAGCCCGCCAACCAGATCAATAATCGCTGGGATGACCGCCTGGCAGCCTCCATGAGCGAAGCCGAACAGCTGCATTACCGCTCCAATCTGCTCGGTGCCGACAAGCGTGTCACCAACTATGGCGGCGGCAATACCTCTGCCAAAATCATCCAGGCAGACCCGCTAACCGGTGAAAATATTCGGGTGCTTTGGGTTAAAGGCTCAGGTGGTGACATCGGCAGTATGGGGCTTGATGGCTTTGCAACCCTTTATCAGGACAAGCTTGAAACGCTTAAACAATTTTATAAAGGTGAGGCGCATGAAGATGAGATGGTGGGCGCACTTCTCCACTGCACCTTTAACCTGAACAGCCGCGCAGCCAGTATCGATACCCCGCTACACGCCTACTTGCCCTATACCCATGTTGACCACTTACATCCAGACGCTGTTATCGCCATTGCTGCGTCAAAGAATAGCCGTGAGCTCACCCAGGTTATCTACGGCGGCGACATTGGTTGGCTGCCTTGGCGCAGGCCGGGCTTCCAATTGGGCCTTGAGCTTGAAAAGATCGCCCGAGAGCAGCCGAATCTAAAAGGTGTGCTGCTTGAAGCGCACGGCCTGTTCACCTGGGGTGAAACAGCCAAAGAGTGCTACCAAACCTCGCTGGATATTATTAACAAGGCCCAGAGCTGGCTGGACGAACAGCTCAAGGACAAGGCAGCCTTTTCCGGCCCTCGCGTTACCAGCCTAAGTGCCGATAAACGCAAGGCCATCGCCGCTAAACTAATGCCGATTATTCGCGGTAAAACCAGTGACCATCAGCGTCAAGTCGGCCATTTTAACGACGCCCCTGAAGTTCTCGAATTCGTCAATTCCAATGACCTTGAAGCCTTGGCGGAGCTAGGCACTTCCTGCCCGGATCATTTTCTTCGCACCAAAATTAAGCCACTAATCGTTGGCTACGACCCCGAAACCGACAACCTTGATGCTGTTATCGCTGGCCTGGATGAACAGTTAGCCGACTACAACCGCGACTACGCGGCCTACTATGAGCGTTGCAAGCGGCCAGACAGCCCCGCAATGCGTGACTCCAACCCCGTCGTTTATCTGCTACCGGGCGTGGGCATGATCACCTTCGCCAAGGACAAAGCGACTGCACGCATCGCCAGTGAGTTTTATCTCAACGCCATTAACGTTATGCGGGGTGCGTCCGGGGTTAGCGAATACATGGGCTTGCCCGACCAGGAAGCCTTTGATATTGAGTACTGGCTACTTGAAGAGGCCAAGCTGCAACGGATGCCTAAACCAAAGGCACTGGCTGGACGCATCGCGTTAGTGACCGGAGGTGCCGGTGGCATAGGCCAGGCCACCGCGGCTAGAATGGCCAACGAAGGTGCCTGTGTGATGCTGCTCGATATTGACGCAGAAGGCCTGGAAACGGCGCAACAAGCGCTCGCTGACACGTTCAGTGCCGACATTGTTTCCACCTGCCTGATGGATGTCACCGACGAGCATCAGGTCGAGGCGGCTATCGCCCAGGCCTGCGTTGCCTTCGGCGGGGTCGACATTTTAGTCTCTAACGCAGGCATCGCCTCCTCAGCACCCATTGATGAGACAAGCCTGGAGCTTTGGAACCGTAACCAGGCAATTCTTTCGACAGGTTACTTTCTGGTCACGCGTGAAACGTTCAAAGTGCTCAAGCAGCAAAAAACGGGCGGTAATATTGTCTTCGTTGCCAGTAAAAATGGCCTGGTGGCTTCTGCTAATGCAAGCGCTTACTGCACCGCCAAAGCGGCAGAGATTCATTTGGCACGCAGTGTAGCACTGGAAGGTGCCCCGCTTGGCATTCGCGCCAATGTGGTTAACCCGGACGCCGTACTACGCGGCTCGAAAATCTGGACTGGCAAATGGAAAGAAGAGCGTGCCAGCGCCTACGACCTGGACACGGATGAGCTTGAGGATCATTACCGCCAACGCAGCCTGCTAAAGCTCAGCGTACTGCCTGAAGACATCGCTGAAGCTATCTACTTTTTTGTTAGCGACGCCTCAGCCAAATCAACCGGTAACATTCTTAATGTGGATGCGGGACACGCCCCTTCCTTTACACGCTGAGCCCCGCTTTAACTAACGCATAACTGGTGAAAGTATGACAAAAACAATGATCAATGCTGACCGCATCCATAGTGATAACGAGCAGCGAGCGGCCGACCTTGACCGCGACTATCAGTACCTTGGCGAAAGGCTTGCCCGTACCGACATTAGCATCGATACATTAACCAAACAGGCGCGCGGTCTGGAAATTGCCCTGCCCTCCTGGGGCGTGGGCACCGGTGGCACGCGTTTCGCGCGCTTTCCCGGTGAAGGCGAGCCACGTAATATTTTTGAAAAACTGGACGACTGCGCCGTCATCCAGCAGCTGGCTACCATGACACCGCGCGTCTCGCTGCATATCCCTTGGGATAGACCTTCTGATCCCAGCGAGCTTCGAGACTACGCTCTTGAGCGTGGGCTAGGCTTTGATGCCATGAACTCTAATACCTTTCAGGATGAGGCGGGTCAGAAGCTCTCCTATAAATACGGCAGCCTTACGCATACCGATGAAGCGACGCGCCGCCAGGCCATCGAGCACAACATTGAAGTGATCGAACTAGGTAAGCAGCTAGGCTCGAAAGCGCTTTCAGTCTGGATTGGCGATGGCTCCAATTTTCCCGGTCAACAGCATTTTTCCGACAGCTTCGCACGCTACCTGGACAGCGCCAAAGCGATCTATTCAGCGCTGCCCAACGATTGGAACATGCTAATCGAGCACAAGGTCTTTGAGCCCGCTTTTTACTCGACTGTGATTCAGGACTGGGGCTCGAACTACCTGGCCGCCAAGGAAACCGGCGAGCGCTGTCTCTGCCTGGTCGATTTGGGGCACCACGCGCCCAACGTCAACATTGAGATGATCGTTGCTCGTCTAGCCCAATTCGGAAAGCTGGGTGGGTTCCACTTCAACGACAGCAAGTATGGCGATGATGACCTGGACGCGGGTTCCATCGATCCTTATCAGCTATTTCTGGTGTTTAACGAGTTGGTTGATGTCCAGCGTAGAAACTCGCAGTTCGCGCCTTTCCACATGCTTGACCAATCGCACAATGTTACCGACCCCATTGAAAGCCTCATCTACAGCGCCGGGGAAGTACGACGCGCCTTCGTCAAGTCACTGCTGGTCGACCGCGAAGCCTTGGCACACCACCAACAGAACAACGATGCACTGATGGCCCAAGCAACGCTTAAAGCCGCGTTCAACCAGGATGTTGAGCCTATCCTGCAACAAGCGCGGCGCCTGGATGGTGGGGCTATCAACCCCATCGCCAGCTACCGCGCCTCAGGCTACCGGCAAACCTGCGGCGAGCAACGCCCAGCCGATGCAAACCGGAGTGGCTCAGGCATTGTTTAACTCGTAGGAAAAGCGCCAGCGGCATAGCCTGCTGTGTTTTTATTAGTAAAAGCAGGTGCTACGTTAATAGCGGCAACGACTCGCCGCTATTAACTATTTCAGTGTGATGTTGTCGGTTATAAGCGAATAGGAAGGTTAAGGCCGTATTGATCCCTTTTATTGGCCGGTTGCCTTACACCAAGTGGCAATTTTCGTTGTCGACCTCGCCAATACGGTTATTGAGCATGCGTAGCCTCTGGTCTCTCTGAACATGCAGTTTTCTATGCTTCTCGCCCTTGTTAATTTCGGGGGAAAGGTCAGCTGCCACGCTGATGTTTAACCGCCGCCCAATCATCAGGCTGCGCCTGTCATTGCGTTTCGCCATTAGGCGCAACCAGTCGCATGGGCGTACCCAGCGCATCCGTGACGAAAGCACTAAGCACTTGGCCTTGTTGGCTATCATCAATACGCAGCATGGGCACAAAGCTGCCCGGCTCGTACACGATGGTCGAGCGCTGGCTCTCGCTTTCTTTGCGCACGATGCGGTCGCCATCCCAGCCGTAGTGGGTGGTGGCGGTGGTGCCGTCCACCTAGCGCACGGTCTTGTTGATCCGGCGGCCCAGGCCGTCGTAGCGGTAGGTGGCCTCCGTGGTATGGCCATAGGCGCTGGTGTGGGTGAGCTGTACCAGGCGGTTGGCGCCGTCGAACGGTAGCAGGTGCCGTTGAGTTGGCCGAGGCAGTTGTCGGAGAGCGCCTGCTGGCCGTCCAGGCGGTTACCGGCGGCATCGCAATCACTTGGAAGTGATCGCCTTGTGGAGCGCGAAGCTCATCCGGGCCAGGGCTGCAACTGTTTATTGAATCCAAGTTTTGAAGCTATCATAGCTTATCTATGAATCCTGAAGATTGCTGACAGTCTTCCAGACATATACTGCACAAATAATTACCATTATATAAATCAAAATTACTGAATAAGTTGTTTTTTCAAATAACAGCTCGCCATCTACCGCTCCTCCAATTAGAAATATGAAAAAAAACATCGCTGAGTAGGATAGCAAAGTTATATTTTTACCTAGTCTCCTTGTATTTTCTTTTAGCAATTTAGCTATCAAAAAAACCATGAAAGATATAATTGACAATATAACGTCTATCATCTCTGGCACTCCTTATTACTTTCCATATAATTATTAATTCCACTAAAAGTGCCCATGCCCGCAGAGCCAGCTTCAATAGTTAGACCCGTTGTTGTTGCGCTTTGATAAGCTGGAATGAAGTCTTCAGGTAATCTTCGAAATAGCTGAAAAGTCCCAGGTTTCTGTATCGGCCTTAGAAGCCCGCCAACAGAAGTACCTAAATTCGCCCCATCTATGGCTAGATTTCCCCATTGTTCGCCCAACTGCTTGACGGCTGCTTCGCGTGCAAAACCTCTCCCATTTTCAGAGAAACCTTCTTGAATATTACTAACGCCAAGACCTGCAATAGGCGCGCCCGCTACACAACCTACTACTGTCTTACAGAGAGCCCCTCCCAATAAGACTTGACCACCGCCACCAACAACGGTAGCGGTACGTGTCAACACATCCATGCCCTCGTCTCGGATGAAGCGAGGTATCATTTTAGAATGAAACTTGATGGCTTCCCAAGCATTTAACCCTAGCGGATCCACCATCCCTGCTGGATTCGCCACATATCCATACAAATTAATCCCACCCAACAACCCAATCGGATCCTGGCTGATGTACCTGCCTTGCTGCGGATCGTAATATCGGTGGCGGTTGTAATAGAGCCCGCTTTCTTCATCGTGCCACTGTCCCTGAAAGCGGATCGGCTGCGCTGTGCTGCCGCGCTGATGTTTCACCGCCGCCCAATCATCGGGCTGCGCCTGCCATTTCGTTTCACCGTTGGGTGCCACCAGTTGTATAGGCGTACCCAATGCATCCGTGACGAAAGCGCTAAGCACCCGACCTTGCTGCGTATCATCAATACGCAGCATGGGCACGAAGCTGCCCGGCTCGTAGACAATGGTTGAGCGTTGATTTTCGGACTCTTCGCGCACGATGCGGTCACCGTCCCAGCCGTAGTGGATGGTGGCGGTGGTACCGTTGGTGTGGCGGACGGTCTTGTTGATCCGGCGGCCCAGGCCATCGTAGCGGTAGGCGGCCTCCGTGGTATGGCCGTAGGCGCTGGTGTGGGTGAGCTGTACCAGACGGTTGGCACCATCGTAGCCCATCGTCAGGCGCTCACCGTTGGGCTGTTGCCGTTCGATCATATTGCCCGCGCCATCGTAGCGGTAGCGGGTGCCGTTGAGTTGGCCCAGGCGGTTGTCGGAGAGGGCCTGTTGGCCATCCAGGCGGTTACCGGCGGCATCCACGGCGTAGCGGTGGGCCTGGTCGCCGTGCTGGCTGCCGGTCAGGCGCCCAGCGGCATCATAGCTGTACGCAATCACTTTGGAGTGCTCGCCTTGCAGGGCGCGGAAGCTCATGCGACCCAGAGCATCGTACTGGTACTGCTGGCCGCCGTTGGCCTGCGCGCCGCGCAGGGTGAGATGATCCAACTGGCCGAGGTTCGTATAGCCACGCTCCAGAATCAGCGGTTGGGTCTGGTCGCCACTGCCGAGGCTGACGCGGCGCTGAGTCTCGCGGTGCAGGGCATCCGGTATCAGGTCGATGTCAAGGTTCAGGTCCGGCGCGCTCAGGCCGTGCAGGTGGCCACTGCCGTAGGTGTGCCAGTTGAGCGCGGGCAGCTCGCCGAACTGGCTCTGCTGCGGGGCACCGTTGGCGGTGAGGGTGTGGTGCTGCTGCCACTGCCAGCCGCTGTTTCCCTCCATACCGGCATGCCGCTGCTGTTCGCCGGTTAGTCGCTGGGCGTGGTCGTAGCTGAATGTGACTTCGCCGTGGCTGTTAGTCACGCTGGCCAGTTGACCATTGGCGCCCCAGCGGTAGTGTTCGCTGCTGGCCGGGGCGTGTTCGGTGGCCGGTAGATGGCGAGCGGTCAGGCGGCCAGCAGTGTCGTAGTCGTAGCGCGTAGCCAGCGGCTGGCCGTCCGGGCCTGATCGGTTGGTTTCAATACGCTCGGTCAACTGGCCCGCGTCGTCGTAGCGATACTGCTGCTCGCGGCCGTCCGGGCCGGTCTCGCTGGCCAGGCGGTCCATCTCATCATAGGCAAAGCGGTAGACCGCGCCGTTGCCCAGCGTGAGTTCGTTCAGGCGGCCGATGTCATCAAACGCTGTGGTCTGGTGGCTGCCGTCAGCCTCGATACGCTGCACCGGGCGGCCGTGGTCGTCAAAGAAGAACTGCTGGCGAAAGCCTTGCGGGCCTTCCAGCTCGACCAGCCGGCCCTGCGGGTCATAGTGGTGGTGCCAGTGGGTGCCATCGGGCTGTTGAGTGGCAATACGGCGCCCTAACTCATCGTGCTGGGTGCGCGTGGTTTCCCCCAGGGCGTTGGTGACACTGGCGAGAAAACCGTGACGATCATAGTCGTACGCGGTGCGCTGCTGCGAACAGTCGACCTGGGCGGTGACCTGGCCCAGAGCGCTCCATTCGCGCTGGTGGGTCGCGCCCACCGCATCGGTGACCGTGGTGGGGCGGTCAGGCAGCTGCGCATTGTCATAGGCGAAGGCGATGGTGCCTTCCGGCCCGGTGACCTCCAACGGCTGGCCGCGTTCGTTGCGTGTAATTTGCCAGCGCTGGTGCTTGGGGCCTTCTACGCTGGTCGTATCGCCCATGGCGTCGCGCTTAAGGGTCCAGCGCTGACCATCCGGTGTGACCTGACCGATCACCTGGCCGTTCTCGTCGCGCTCGATCAGCGTCTCGCGGCCGAGCGGGTCGAGGGTGGCAACCTTGCGCCCAGAGCGGTCGTAGCGGAACTCGATGCGTGAGCCGTCAGCACGGGTGTGGGCAGTCCAGCGCTGGCCGGGGCCACTGCCCACGAAGTAGTACTGCTCTTCACGGCCCAGGCTGTCGGTGACCTGGGTGTGATCAACGTGATAGGTGTAGCGTCGGGCGAGGCCGCCGGCTTCCTGTTGGCCGACCACGCGGCCGTCCGGGGCATGGCGGTCCCAGGTGTAGTGGGCTTCCATACCGCCGGGCACACGGTGGGCGGTCAGCATGTGATCCTGCCACTCGAACTCGCGCACCACTTCGCCATGGCGGTGGCGCACGGCGAGCAGGTCACCGGCTGCGCTGAACGAGTAGCGCACCAGCCAGTCATCCTGCACGCTGCCGTCATGGTCCTGCACCAGCTTGACGCCGGTCAGGCGCTGGCCAGCATCGTCGGCCTGCCTGGGCAGCAGGGCATCGTAGACGAACTGATAATGACGCCCGGCGCTGTCGATGGCGCGTACCAACACGCCATTGTCCCACTGGTACGCCGTGGTATAGCCGTTGCGGTCGCGCTCTTCGATTAGCGGCCAGCGTGTGCTGGCCGCCTCGGGGCGGGCAAACACGTAGTAAAGACCGCTGGTATCGCTGAGCACGATGCGTTCGGGGTCGTCGCGCAGCGTCTCGTCCAGTGCTTGCCAGCGGATGTCTTCATCCACCACGTTGTCTTGAGGCGCTGATGCCCCTCCGCGGCGTATCCACAGCTGTTCGGTAGGCGAGAAGCGCGCCTGCCCCGGTGCGAGTGATCCAAAGGTAATTTGTCGCCCTTGGGCGTCGTGGATAACGCAGGCGTCATCTTCCAGGGTAATGGCCAGACTTTCGCCGGGCAGTGACCAGCCCTGGCCGAGTACGCCGATCCGCGCGTTGCTGGAAAGGTAGCCCCGGCTGAACACAAAGGGACGCGGTGCGGGCAGCGCAAAATCGGTCTCGGCGGGGAGCAACTTGGCGCCCAGCAGCGGGTTCACCGGGCTGCCGACGGCGGGTTCACAGGCGCTACAGTCGTCGGCCAGGCCATCGGTGATGTCGATGTCCTCCAGCGCCAGAGGCGTGGCCGCGGCAATGTCGCTGCTCAGCAGTGGCGTCTGGTGCGGCTCGAGGGTAACGTCTTCGCTCTCTTCCGGCTCCGCTTCGCCCGGCAGGTTAGGCAGCACGATCGCCTGCCCCTGGCCACGGCCCGGGCTGCCGCCGGAGTTGATTTTTACCTGCGAACCCACAATGGTCACACCGCTCGGGTCGAGTTTTACAAAACTGCCGCCGGCCTTGAGGGTGATCTCCGCGCCGGCCTCAATCACGACCTGAGAACCTGCCTTGTAGTGTACCTCGCGGCCGGCTTCCAACAGCTGCGAATCGCCGTAGAACTCGTGGCGGGTCTGATCCACCTGAAGATGAGCATCGCCCTTGATGTGGGTAAAGCGGTCGTTATGTACCGTCAGGTGGTCGTCGTTGTGAATCTCGGTCAAACGATTGCGGTGCAGTTTCAGATGGCTGTCGTTCTGGATCTCTTCGGTACGGTCGTTGAGCGTTAACAGCTCCAGGTCTTTCTGGGCGTGGAGCCAGATCTGCTCTTCGCCCGCTTCATCTTCAAAGCGCAGTTCGTTGAAGCCATCGGCCTTGTGGCTCTGGGTGCGAATGACCGTACGCGTCTTGTGTTCGGGCAGCGGGTACGGGGCGGTGTTGACGGCGTGATAGGTACGCCCGGTGACCAGCGGCTGGTCCGGATCGCCTTCGAGGAAGGAAACGATCACCTCGTGGCCGATGCGCGGTATGGCAATGCTGCCGTAGCCACCACCCGCCCAGCCCTGAGCCACGCGCACCCAGCAGCTGGCGGTTTCATTGGGTTCGGCGTAGCGGTCCCAGAGGAACTGAACCTTCACCCGGCCGTGCTCATCGCAGTAAATTTCCTCGCCTTCCGGGCCGACCACAAACGCCACCTGGGGGCCATCGACTCGCGGTTTGGGGTTGGGCGTAGCGCGCCAGGGGGCGTCGCCGGGTATGAGGGTGACCTGGTTGGCGTAGCGTGTCATGCCGCCCGATTCGCTACTGCTGATGCTGTCCTCTTCCAGCGCCTGGGGCTGCTCGCCCGTGTGGTGTACGGCCACCACCTGCCAGTCGCGGTTGAGGCTTTGCGTGTCGTGGTCGGTCAGGCTAAAGCGCACGCCGGGGGCAAGTTCGGGCAGGTCGCTTTCGGCATTCGCGGTGATCGCTTCGCGGCGCAGCTCTTCCAGGCGGATGCGGGTAAACGGCTGGCCGGAGGCGTCCTGCTTGTAGCGGCCGGGGTAATCGAAGTGCTCGTAATCCGTCTGCTGGCCGTGGGTTTCCACGTCGCGGCCCAGGTGTTCGTGCAGTTGGGCGTAGGCCGGGTTCTTGAAGCTGTAGTCTTTCAGGGTGGCAGTGGCCGCTGCCACACGGGCGGTGTGGCTGAGCTTGCGCACATGGCGGGTGGGCGCGGTGCCGCCGGCGCGGCTGTGGTAAGTGCGCTCGCCTACATTCGCCAGCACTTGAGGGTCATCGGCGAATACCAGCCGGTGGGCGCTCTCTTCAAATTCATGGAAGTAGAACAGCCCTTCTTCGGCAGCCAGGCGCTCGATAAATGCCAGGTCGGTCTCGCGGTACTGCACGCAGTATTCGCGCTCGGGCAGCTCGCGGGTGACGGCGAAGGCCACGTCGGTAATGCCACGTTCATCGCACAAGGTATTGATGATGGTTAGCGGATCGACTTTCTGGAAAATACGCGAGTTGTGACGCAGCGAAAGCCGCCAGAGCGCTGGGCGCAGCACCAGGGAGTAGAAGGTACGGCGGTGGCCGCGGTCGCCGCGACCAAACTCGCTAACGATACCGTGCACGTGACGCAATGCTTCACCATCCTGCCAAACGGTCAGAGTGGCTTCGCGGTCCAGCAGCTCGGCGGCATCCAGGCGGCCATCGCGGCTGGCCAGGTTGAGCACCAATTCAAAAGGCTGGGAGAGCGCTTCGCGGTGGGTAAAATCGATCACCGCGATATCATCAACGCCGGGCAGCGTTAGGGTGAATTGTAGGCCCTTACCGTTTGCCATCGTGCCACTCCCTGGAACGTAATAAAAAGACAAACGTCCAGAGTAGCGGTAACTCACTGAAGAGCAACCCTTTAAGCGCGCAAAGCGACAATATCCTACAAAAAAGTAAGAGATCTCTTACAAAAGCAGGATAAAACTGACGTACTAAAGAAAAACGTGCTGCTACTTAATTAGGTAATCTCTGCACCAACCCATGGCGCACATACCAAACGTGCTCGGCACGTTCCGCTACGTCTTGGCTAAACCAGCCGTTTAAATCACGCAGGCGGCGTTGGTGGCGCTCGATGGGCACAATGCCTCGGCCGATATCGCTGGCGATAATAACCAGCGCTGTTTGCTGCGCCTTGGCAGATTGCAGAAGCTCGTTTAAATCATCGCACCATTGTGACCGCCAGCCATCGCTTCCTGCATCTGAGTCCATGGAGGCTGAGAGCCACTCCAGTACGCCATGCAGTATTAATGGTGTGCTGGGCAACATTATCCCGGCGCACTCACGTAAGCGCTGCCCAGGCGCTAACCGCCACCAGACAGCACTTGGAAAACGTGTTTTTACAAGGCTTCGCTTACCGGCACAGGCACCGCCGATGAACAGTTGCATAGCCACTCTCCTTTTCCACAATCGCCGGGGTGATACGTCAATTGCCAGCGTCTTCCCTGGGCCTGAGTCACCGCGCCATCCCAAAACTCAATCGTTTCAAAGCGGCGACGAAGCTCGCGGATAACGCCGCCATGCGTCACGACCAGAATCTTGTGATACCCATGCGCCAAGGCATCTTTCGCTACATCGGCAAGCCAAAGCGCCAAGCGCTCACGTAACTGAGCCGCGGACTCGCCACCGGGAATTTGTAGCTCGCCGACACTATCCACCCAGGCTCGATAATGCGGCAAGTCCTTAAGTTCATCGTAAACCTTGCCTTCATAATCGCCAAAATTGAGTTCTTGTAGGCGAGACTCCAAACGTAGCGGCACCCCCGGTTTGGCCGCTTGAATCCATTCAAGCGTTTGTTGACAGCGGTGAAGGTCACTTGAATAGATCGCGTCAAAACGCTCGCTTGCTAGCGCTTCGCGAAGTGCTAAAAGCCCCTCTTCAGCATCAGGAAATAACAACGGAATATCGCGCTGTCCCTGATAGCGGCGCTCTACATTCCAGGCGGTGATGCCATGGCGTACCACCACCAGCTCAACATTAACCCCATCAGCCACAACTCACCCCCTTCTATCGTCGCGCCCACCATATCACCATTAATACCCTGGAACAGTGTCATCAGCGCCCATCGGCTGGCGACTACAAATAAGCCCGTCGCAAGACACATTGCCATAATGCCCGGCCAAAAAAGCGCGAGCAGCAGCAAAGGTACCAGCGCCAGCAGTACATCACGCAGGCCAAGCGACTGTTTCCAGGCCCAGGCCAGCCCTGTTTGTTGAGCACATGGCGTGAATACCAGTAGCATCGCGCCCCCCCACCGCCCCAGCGCGGGGAGTACCACCAACCACCAGAGCGGGGCGTCGTATTGCAGCAATGCCCAAAGCAGGACGCCTTTCCAGGCAAGCAAAAAAAGCAGCGCCAAGATGCCGAAACTGCCAATGAGGGGGTCTTTCATGATTTCCCAGCGGCGCGCCAGCGGCTGATTGCTGCCCAGTGCATCGGCTAAATCCATTACCCCATCCAGGTGCAAGCCACCGCTCAAGCCCACCCATAGGCTGAGCAGCGCAAGCGCGGCAATTGGCGTGGGCGCGTTTTGAAGCAACAGCGCCAGCAGCGTTAACAAACTACCCAACAATAGCCCCACCAGGGGATAGGCACGGATAGCCCAGCGGCGGGTTTTAGGTGTCCAGGGGCAAGCAATCGGTACCGGTAAGCGGGTTAAAAACTGCAGGGCAAGCGCACCACCATAAAAAGCATTTTTCATGAAGGGTCACTCTTGGGTTTCCACTCAATGGCATGCCCAGCCACCACTTCAAGCACCGAGTTTGCCTCAGCCGCCAGCCAGCAATGCAGTGACTGTAAAAATGTCAGGAAACTCCAGAGTTCTTTATCAGGTGAAGGCAGATCCTCATTGAGGTCGTTGGAAACCAGCACCAGGTGAATGCCTCGCGAGCGCGCATCTTGTACGCTCTTTTGTAAGAGCGCCTTGCCTTGGGAGTCAGTTAAACCACCCGCGTAACGCACCTGACTGGCCCAGAGTGTCAGGCAGTCCAACAATACAGCGGCGCCATCGGGCACTTGTGCGATAGCTTGGTCAATGGCAATGGGTGCTTCCATCGTGATCCAACGCGTATCCCGTGCGCTTTGATGGCGTGCCACTCGAGCCGCCATCTCTGCGTCATAAACCTCCGCAGTAGCAATGTAGTAGCAACTGCTCCCCTTGGCGGCTTTTATTACCTGCTGCTCGGCCACTGCGCTTTTCCCCGAGCGAGCGCCGCCACTAACAAAGACAATCATTCAGTACCTTTAATAATCGTTGGTTCGCTGTTGCGCCACGCAGGGCAATGCGCACCCAATCACCGTCCAGACCTGCAAAGTTATGCGTATGACGAACCAGTATGCCGTTTCGCAACAGATGCTCAAAAAGTACGTTACTGGTAAGCCCCCTTTCACGCAAAGTGTTATTAGGCCTTACCAGAAAAAAATTCGTCGTGCTGGTGACGACATCAAGCCCTTTTGTAGGCAGAGATGCCGCCATCAGCGGATGCTGCTGGTTTAGCCAGCTGCGAGTTTGCTCAGCAAACACCGCATCCCGAAGGAGCGGCGCCACCAGCGCAGCCGCCATCTGATTTACGCTCCAGGGAGGTTGATGCACCACCAGCGTTTGAATGATCGCCGAAGACGCCAGCACGTAGCCTACGCGTAACCCCGGCAACGTATAAAACTTGGTCATCGAGCGTAGCAGTAGCAAATGCGGATACTCGGCCAACAGGGGCGTTAACGACGCTCTTTCCCCCACCTGCACGGTCATATCGACAAACGCTTCATCAACCACCACATCGCAACCTATCGCTGCCGTGCGGGCCAATAACGCCTGCATGATACTCAGTGGAATCAACGTAGCGGTAGGGTTATTGGGGCGGCATAAAAACAGTACGCTGATGCCTTTTAGTGATGCCATTAACGCGTCGAGATCAAGCTCAAACGTTGGAGCGGATAACGCAACATAAGTAATTGGCAAACGATGTGCGCGGCAGGCGCGCGCATACTCTCCAAAGCCAGGCGTCACGATGGCGGCGCGCTTGCCCGCATACCGGGCTGCCGCTAAAAAAATCGCCTCGGCGCCCCCGTTGGTCAGCAGTACCTGCTCGGGCGTAACGCCGTGGTAGGCGGCTATCGCCTCTCGAGCCACGCGATAATCAGGTGCCGGATAATGGGCAAGCGACGCAATCGACGTAGTGAGCGCGTTTGCCACCCACTCAGGCGGGCCAAGCGGATTAAGGTTGGCACTAAAGTCTTCTATCGGGTGCGCATCGGGTAGCCCAAAGCGCTTTAAAAGTGCGGCTGGCTGGCCACCATGGCTTGGCCAGTGAGAGGCGCACTGATCTGAGTTATAGCTCACCTTACCCCCACCCATAGCAACCCCATCAGCCCCATAAACAGCAGCCACCCTACATGCATTAGTTGAATGGTCGCCCCAATGTGCGTCACGTTTAGTGGCGCCAGTGGCTCGCCAAGCGTTGCGCGCCGAGAAATAGCGCCTTGATAGGTATTATGCCCACCCAACTGCACACCCAATAGCCTGGCAACCATGGCCTCTGGCCAACCGGCATTGGGGCTTGGGTGACGCAGGGCCTCTTGGCAAGTGGCACGTAGCGCGCCTCGCCAGCGTAGCGGCTTGTTGGCCACCAAGGCCAATAAAATGCCGCCTAACCAAAGGCAACACGCGGTGATTCGGGCAGGCAGCCAGTTGGCAATATCGTCCAGCTTGGCCGAGGCAAAGCCAAACTTTTCAAAGCGCTCGTTACGGTAACCTACCATGGAGTCCAGCGTATTAATCGCCTTATACGCCAGAGCTAACGGCGCCCCGCCTATCACGGCAAAAAACAGCGGTGCGGTAATACCATCCACGGTATTTTCAGCCACGGTTTCTACCGTCGCCCGAGTGATTTCAGCCTCATCGAGCGCTACCGTATCGCGCCCTACAATCATGGAAAGCGCTTGGCGTGCGCCCGGCAAATCACCGTTAGCCAGCGGTACCGCGACGGCTCGGCCTGCATCCGCCAACCCTTTAATGGCAAGCGTTGTAGCCAGCAGCCAGAGCTCTGCAACTAACCCAAGCCAAACGTTAATCGCCGTTAACAGCGCAAGCACTGACCAGCTAACACCCCATACGCCAATGACGACGGTTGCGGTGAGTAGAAATCCCCGGCGCTTTCGCTGTGAATCAGTGCCTCGATTCCAGCGTTTTTCCAAAAAGCTGATCATGCGGCCAATGAAAACGACCGGGTGCGGCAACGAGCGAGGGTCACCTATTAGTAAATCCAACCCGATAGCGAATGTAATAAGCAGTAGCAGGGTCACGCTGTTTTGTCCGCGATACCGGCGGAGGTAAACGTCGCCATTTCAGCCATCATGGCGGTAGCCGCCTGGAGCAAAGGGAAAGCCAACGCGGCACCGCTGCCTTCCCCCAAGCGCATGCCCAGCGCGAGTAACGGTGTTGCCTCCAGCGCTTCCAGCGCTGCCCCGTGGCCTGGCTCTTCAGAGCGATGACCGAATACAAGATAGCCGCTTACAGCGGGGCAAATTCGGCAGGCAGTCAGTGCGGCCACGCTCGCAATAAAACCATCGACAATGACGGGCAGGCGATAAGCGGCTGCAGCCAAATAGGCGCCGGCCATCGCGGCTATTTCAAGCCCACCCAAGGCGGTCAGTACGCTTAGCGGTTGATCCGCCTCAAAATGCCGCGCCGCAAGCGCCCGTTCAATAACATTCACCTTATGGGTTTGCTGCTGGCTGTTAAGCCCTGTGCCTGCGCCCACCACCTGAGCCACCGGCGTACCGGTCAAGGCCGCTAACATGGCGCTACTTGCGGTGGTGTTGGCAATGCCCATCTCGCCTACTATCACACTACGACAACCCGCCTGGTGAGCGCGCCTCACGGCATTAATGCCTGCCTCAATTGCTGCTTGGGCTTGCTCAGGGAGCATGGCATTTTCAATAGCAATATTTCCCGAGGCACGGCGTATCTTATTGACGACCACGCCCGGCATATCAACATCGCTTACGACCCCCACATCGACGATTTCAAGCCTGGCGTTCACCTGCCGGGCAAACACGTTGATTGCCGCACCTCCGCTGGCGAAGTTGGCGACCATCTGTGCCGTAACCGCTTGGGGAAAGGCAGAAACGCCTTCGGCGGCAACGCCATGGTCCGCGGCAAACACCACAACCCCAGGCGGCGTAAGGGTAGGCGCACGTTCACCGCTAATTTCGCTAAGCTGAATCGCTAACTGCTCTAGCATCCCAAGGCTTCCAGGCGGCTTGGTCAGCGTGTCCAGATACGCCCTTGCCCTATCACCAGCAGCGTAATCAACAGGTTGTATCTGGGCAATAAGGGAATGCATAGCGGGCTCCAGTAGCGTAAAAGAAAACAGACAGTTAAGCCTTAAATAGTAACAAACGTTGGGGCTTTAACGTTGCTCTTTCATCGCCGCGCATCTGGCTTTTTAGCCGTTACGCTGGTGCTATTGCAGTGTTGCCGGAGGATTGGCCTGCCACCCGCCGCCCAAGGCTTTAAATAACGTCGCTGCCGCCGCCAATCGTTCGCGCTGCACATCCGCACGGTCAAGCTCAGCTGAAAGCAGCGAACGATCAGCGTCGAGTCGTTCCAGCATGCTGACTTGCCCTTGCTCATGCATCAGCACCGCAAGCTCCTGCGCCCGCTCTACCGCCTCAAGCTGGTCATTGACCGCCTCGACGCGCTGCTGACTGATATCGTAGTTATACAGCGCATCGCGTACTTCGTTGAAGGCGGTCAACACGGTTAGTCGATACTGCGCATCGGCTTGTTCGACCAGCGCTTCCGCGCTTTCCACATTGGCACGGCTGCGCCCGAAATCCAGAAGCGGCCCAACAATTGATGCACCAAGCCCCCAAGAGCGTGCATTATCAGTAAACAGGTCGCTGGTATTGGCCGCCACGCTTGCTAGGGAAGCATTGAGGTTCAGCGATGGCAAACGGCCAGCTTCGGCCACGCCAACCTGGGCGTTAGCGGCGATCAGCTCAGCCTCCGCTGCCCGTAGGTCTGGCCGCCGCTGAAGCAGCTCTGAAGGGAGTAAATGCGGAATACGCGCAGGCTCAGCAATTTCGCGTAGATGCGTGTCGCCAAAATCAAGCTCGCCCATTAGTTCGCGCGGTGACATCCCCACCAGCACGGCCAAGGCGCCTCTCAGCGTCTCTACCCGCTGAGTAACCTGCGGGAGTTCAGTGCGCGCGCCCTGCCACTCAGCTTCAGCCTGGCGCACCTCAAGTTCACTGCTTTCACCCAACTCGAACCGCAGTTGTTGCAGTCGGTACGTCTCTTCGTAAGCGGCCTGCGTCTCTTCAAGTATCGCCTGCTGGTACTGGGCGCTTTTAAGGTCGAAATAAGTAGTGACAACATCCGCAATGACGCCAATTTCAGCGGCATCATGGGCAAACTGACTCTCTTCAAACATGGCGATGGCGGCCTCGCGTTGGCGCGCCAACCGTCCCCAAAGGTCAAATTCATACTCAAGGCTACCCGCGAGGGAGTATTGATTACTGGTCGAGGTGAGCAAGTCTTGCACCGGCTCAATATCGATGGGTATGGAAGCCCCGGGCATGCGTTCGCGGTTAGCTTCAGCCTGGTAACCAACGCTTGGGAATAGCTCGGCATCGGCCAACCCCAACTGTGCTCGGGCCTCTTGAATACGGCCCAGTTGAACGGCCAATTCGAGATTATCTTGCGTGGCACGGGCAACCAGCGCATTTAAGGCGGGATCATTGAACTGCTTCCACCAATCGCGCCATTCGCTGCGCTCTGCCTGGCTGAGCGTAATACGCTCAGGCCAGGTATCCGGTAGCGCTATTTCAGGACGCTGATAATCAGGCCCTACCGTACAGCCACTTAATAAAGCGACAAGCGCCACCCCTAACCAACGGCGTTTGACGTTCCCCTTGTACATCTGCACTCCTTTGCATTCTTCTACAGTGTTTGCCACCGTTGAGCTATTCATCCACTCAGATAATTATCTCAGGATAAAATTAAACAACCGTTCGTCGCACTCCCCGCTAACTACTATAGTTCTAACAGCTATGGCTCTAACGACGATGGTTCTAACGACTATGATTCTAACGACTATAGTTGCTAGCTTGCATAACGACACCCTGGTTATAAAGATACCCTGGTGATAATAATACGTTAGTTAAAAATGGATTTGACCGCTTGCATGGAGGCAGCTAATGAGGCCGGGCTTTTTATGGATTTTTTTGGTGCTCACCCCCTTATTAACCGTGGGTTGTGGCAACGATGATGAAACGCAACCTAACCCGACCCAAGTTGTGAAGCTCTATGAAACAAGCCAGCAAGAGGTCTACCCAAGCCGCAGATTTGTAGGCCGCGTGGATGCACTGAGCACGGTGAACCTGGCCTTTCAGGTAGGCGGGCGCATTGAGGCGCTTCCCGCCGTTCAAGGTGCAACGATTCCACGCGGCGAGTTAATCGCCCGGCTCGACCAGACCGACTATGCCTTACAGGTTCGCAGCGCCGAAGCCGAGTACGAGCAAGCTCGCCGCCACTTGGTAAGACAGCGCAACCTGCGGGCCCATGACGCCGTTTCCCAATCCGCATTGGATAGCGCCCAAACGGAGGCCGAGCTTGCCGAAACCCAGCTTGAGAGCGCGCGTCAGGAACTTGCCTACACCACCCTTAATGCGCCGTTCGATGCGCTCGTATCCCGGCGTTTAGTCGAGAATCATACAACGGTCCCACCCAATACAGAGGTGGTGCGCATTCAGGATATCTCCGAGCTGCGGGTACGCTTTAACGTGCCCCAAGCGTTAATGCAGCACCTTGAAAGAGACCATCACTTTAAGGTCGAGGCCGAGATTGCCACCCTACCGGGGCAGCGCTTCTCGCTTGAGTATCGGGAACATGCCACCGAACCTGACGAAATCGCCCAGACCTATGAAGTAGAGTATGCCCCAACCCCGGACGTCCCGTTGATCGCCCTCCCCGGCACGACCGCCAGCGTTTTTATCGCGTTTAAAAACACCCTTGAGACACCGCTGATCATGGTGCCCAGCAGCGCCTTGGACAACGATGAACAAGGCGAATTTCAGGTGTGGATTTACGACGGCGATGAAGGCACGGTATCGCCGCAACGCGTTACCCCCGGCGACATCGTCGGTGACCAGGTGATTATTACAGCGGGCCTTGAAGACGGTGCGTCTATTGTTGCAGCGGGTGTTCATTTGCTACGTGATGGCATGCAGGTCAAACCGCTTGAAGCATCGCTATAAGGGGCGTGGTCATGAATATTGCGAAGCTTTCAATCGAGCGGCCCATCAACACCTGGCTGATTGTTGTACTTTGTCTGTTTGGGGGTATTTGGGGGTTTAATGCGGTGGGCAAGTTGGAGGATCCATCGTTCACCATTCCCTACGCGATCATCAACACTCCCTACCCTGGCGCCACTGCTGAAGAGGTTGAGGAAGAGGTTACCGAGCGCTTGGAACGCGCCATTCAGGAAATGCCGCAAATAGACGTGCTTGATTCCAAATCGGTGCCCAACCGCTCAGAAATCCAGGTAGAAGTACGCTCTACTTATGGTAGTGACGAACTGCCACAAATCTGGGATGAGTTGCGCCGCAAGGTTAATGACACCCAAGCCGACCTGCCGCAAGGCGCCCAACCTTCTCAGGTCAACGACGACTTCGGTGAAGTATATGGGCTGTTTTATGCCGTCACCGCCGACGGTTTTTCTACCCGTGAGATTCGCGATATTTCAACTTTTCTTCAGCGCGAACTACTGGCGGTACCGGGTGTTGCCCGCGTCACTAGCGCAGGCGAACGCGAAGAGACGATTTATCTCGATATTTCCAATGAGCGGCTAACCACGCTCGGCATTCCCATCGAGCAGGTAATCAATACTATTCAAACCGAAAACGCCGTCGAAGACGCCGGAGTACTGCGGGTGGGTGATCGACAGGTACGCCTTGTCGCGCGCTCGAACATCGACAGCACCGCGCTACTGGAATCGATCCGCATTGGTGCGCCAGGCACAACCGACCAGGTAGCGCTGGCCGATATCGCAACGATTTATCGACAGCCCACTGAAATCCCCGACCAGGTCATCCGTTATAACGGTCAAACCGCGTTTACGCTGGGTATCTCGGGCATCGAAACCGAGAATATCATTGAGGTCGGTGACGCTGTTGAAGCGCGTATGGAGCAGCTGCAAAGCCGTATTCCGCTCGGTGTTGAACTTCACCCGCTTTATGAGCAGCACGATGTCGTTAACGACGCCATCAATGACTTCCTGATTAATTTGCTGATGTCGGTGAGTATCGTTATCGGCGTACTGTGCCTGGTCATGGGCTGGCGGATTGGCGTGGTCGTAGGCAGCACGTTGCTGCTGACCGTACTCGGCACGCTGATGTTTATGGCCATTTTCAATATCGAGATGGAGCGCATTTCACTCGGCGCGCTGATTATCGCCATGGGCATGCTGGTGGATAACTCCATCGTGGTGGCAGAAGGCATGGTCACCAATATAAAGCGCGGTATGAAGGCCAAGGAGGCGGCCAGCGCATCCGCACAACGCACTCAGATACCGCTATTAGGTGCCACTATTATCGGCATTATGGCGTTTGCAGGCATTGGCCTTTCCGATGATGTAACCGGTGAGTTCATGTTCTCGCTGTTTATCGTCATTCTGGTGTCGTTAATGTTGAGCTGGCTGCTGGCCCTCACCGTTACCCCGCTGTTCGGCTTCTACCTGCTGCGCAAGAAAGGTGAAGAGGATGAAGAAGAGAATAATCAGGATGACGAAGAGGATTTATACGGCGGCCTGATGTATCGCAGCTACCGCAAGGTGCTCTTGATGGCGCTTAAGCTGCGCATTATTACCGTCGCGGCGCTGGTGGTGATTACTGGAGCCTGCATGTGGGCTTTTACGCTAGTGCCTCAATCCTTCTTCCCTGATTCAAATACACCTATATTCTTTATCAACTACGAGCTCCCTCAAGGCACCGACATTCGCGCCACGCTACGCGATGTCGAAGAGATAGAAGCTTACCTTCTCGAACAGGACGATGTGGTATCGGTGGCAAGTTTTGTGGGCAGTGGGGCAACGCGCTTTATGCTGACCTACTC
The DNA here is from genome assembly GCF_052378905.1 of Halomonas sp. AOP22-C1-8. Lineage (NCBI taxonomy): Bacteria > Pseudomonadati > Pseudomonadota > Gammaproteobacteria > Oceanospirillales > Halomonadaceae > Halomonas > Halomonas sp. AOP22-C1-8. Next base: position 28,129 of record NZ_JBQSYD010000019.1, read on the forward strand.
ACCCGAGCAGCCCAATACCGCTTACGCACAATTCATCGTGCGTACGGCAGAGCTCGACGCTATTCCCGCGCTGGACCGACAGTTTTACCGCGATTTAAATGAACACTTCCCTAATGCCCAAATACGTACCCAGCGCCTGCAGTTTGGGCCCGGCGACGGCGCTGATATAGAGGCACGTTTTCAGGGCGCCTCCGCCAGCGTGCTGCGTGGGTTAGCCGCTGAAGCCGAAGCACGTATGGCGACCAATTCCTTTCTCATTGACGAGCGCACCGACTGGCGCCAACAGGAGCTGATCGTCGCACCAGTGATTAATGAGGAGCGCGCGCGTATTGCCGGCGTCACACGCGATGATATTACTCAGGCACTTCAGTTTGCCACGTCAGGCATTCAAGCGGGCACCTATCGTGAAGGCGAGCATTTGGTGCCTATTGTGGCTCGAGCGCCTCAAGCGGAGCGAGATGACGTGGCGCTGCTGCCTGATCGGCAGGTATGGAGTGAAGCGCAAGAGCAGTTCATCCCTATTACGCAGGTGGTGGATGCCTTTGAGACGCGCAGTGAAGAGGCCTTGATTCAGCGGCGTAACCGCGTGCGTACACTCACCGTGGGCGCCGAGCCAGGAGCAGGCTACACGGCGGCCCAGGCCTTCGAGGAGATCCGCGCTGAGATTGAAGCCATCCCGCTACCGCCGGGCTATACGTTGGAATGGGGCGGCGAGCACGAAGACTCCGGCGACGCTCAAGCATCACTGGCGCAGCAGCTGCCTATCAGTTTCTTAATCATGGTACTGACGACCATTCTGCTTTTCGGAAAACTCAGGCAACCGTTAATTATCTGGCTGGTGGTCCCCATGTCGGTATGCGGTGTCGTTATAGGCCTGCTGGCGACCGGCCTGGCCTTCTCGTTTACTGCCCTGCTCGGCATGTTAAGCCTTTCTGGCATGCTGATGAAAAATGCCATTGTGTTGGTCGATGAAATTGATGAGCAGATTCGTCAGGGCACGGCACGTTTCCAGGCACTGCTTGAGGCCAGCATTAGCCGCCTGCGCCCGGTGCTCTTGGCGGCAGGCACCACCATTCTGGGCATGATCCCGCTGCTGACCGATGCGTTCTTCAACAGCATGGCGGTCACTATTATGGGCGGGCTAGCATTCGCTTCGCTTCTCACTCTGGTCGCGGTACCCACGCTTTATGCGCTGTTCTTCAGTATTAAACGGGACGAGGTTGAAAACGAGTAATTATCGAGCGCCCCATCCGCTACGACAGGCGACGTTCGGTACGGGCCAATTGAATTATACTAGGCTTGTGTCTATGAGCCTCTGAGCGGCTTTAGCGCTGCATGGAGGCAAGGAAGCAAAAGACGCAAGACCTTGGATATAGTAATAAAACCAAATGAATAACCTGTTTTATTATTTATTTACTTTAAATAGTATAAAAATATGTAAAATAACTACACAAACCGTGCCGTTTCTATCATGCAGAGGTCATTATGCCGAGCCCAACACCTGCTACGTTAAATCCTACCGTTGCCAAGGTTACTCAACGTATCCGTGAACGTTCTCGGCAGCGGCGTGCGCTCTACGAAGCGCATATGGCGGACCAACATAAGCAAGGCGTTCATCGTGGCGAGCTTTCCTGCGGGAACCTGGCGCACGGCTTTGCCGGCTGCGATGTGCCTGTCGACAAGGGACGACTCAAGTTAACCAATAGCGCCAACGTGGGCATCGTATCGTCCTATAACGATATGCTTTCTGCTCACCGGCCTTTCGAAGACTACCCTGCGGTTATTAAAGAAGCCGCGCGGGGCATGGGTTCAACCGCACAGTTCGCAGGTGGCGTACCCGCCATGTGCGACGGCGTGACCCAGGGGCAGCCCGGCATGGAGCTGTCGCTGTTCTCCCGCGATGTGATTGCCATGGCGACGGCGGTCGCACTTTCTCACAACATGTTTGATGCAACGCTGTACCTGGGTATCTGCGATAAAATTGTGCCGGGGCTATTTATTGGCGCTGCACGCTTTGGCCATCTACCGGCTATGTTTGTGCCTGGTGGCCCCATGACCACCGGCCTTCCGAATGACGAAAAAGCCCGCGTTCGCCAGCTTTATGCTGAAGGCAAGGTTGGCCGAGACGAGCTGTTGGAATCCGAATCCCAGTCCTATCATAGCCCTGGCACCTGCACGTTTTACGGTACCGCCAATTCCAACCAGTTAATGATGGAAATGATGGGGCTCCATCTGCCCGGTGCCTCCTTTGTTAACCCCGGCACCCCGCTGCGTGAAGCGCTCACCCGCTACGCCACTGAACAGGCCATTCGCAATACCGAACAAAGCGGCAACTACCGCCCGTTCTATAAGCAAATTGATGAGCGAGCAATTGTTAACGCAATTGTCGGCCTACTGGCCTCCGGCGGCTCAACCAACCACACGCTGCACCTGGTGGCCATGGCAGCCGCGGCGGGCATTACCATTAACTGGGACGACTTCACCGAGCTTTCCGCTGTGGTACCCAGCATGACCCGCATTTACCCCAACGGCCAGGCGGATGTTAACCACTTCCAAGCAGCGGGCGGTATGAGTCTGCTGATTCGTGAATTGCTCCAAGCGGGTCTTATGCATGGCGACATTCCTACCGTTTTTGGTACGGACATGACCGCCTACACGCAAGAGCCTTTCCTTGAAGATGGCAAGCTCACTTGGCGCGAAGGCCCTGAATCCAGCCTCGATTCAGAGGTACTCCGTCCGGTCAGCAATCCTTTCTCGCCAACTGGCGGACTTACCGTACTCGACGGCAATCTGGGCCGCGGCGTGATTAAAATTTCCGCAGTGAAGCAGGCACACCGCATCGTTGAGGCGCCTGTTCAGCTATTTGATGATCAAAACCAGGTAAAAGCGGCGTTTGAATCGGGTCAGTTGGATCGCGATGTCATCGTAGTGGTGCGCTTCCAAGGCCCTAAAGCCAATGGCATGCCCGAACTGCACAAGCTCACGCCGTTTTTAGGCGTGCTACAAGACCGTGGCTTTAAAGTGGCCCTGGTGACCGATGGCCGCATGTCGGGCGCTTCAGGCAAAGTGCCTGCCGCTATCCATGTCACGCCTGAAGCCATTGACCGTGGTCCTCTATCCAAACTACAGGATGGTGACATTGTGCGCCTGGATGCCGAAACCGGCGAACTTAACGTACTGATGGATGCCGCCACGTTTGATGCCAGACCTTGCGCGCAGGCCAATCTTGAGCAGAACCACTTTGGCATGGGTCGCGAGCTATTTGGCGGCTTCCGCCATTTGGCCACTAAAGCCGAAGAAGGCGCAGGCGTGTTTGGCGGCTTTGAAGCTGACGTTCTTTCCCGGGAGCTGGAAAAAATCGAGCAGGAGGACCAATGAGCCGACCTGCTCTCATTGGCGACATCGGGGGAACCAATGCCCGCTTTGCGTTAGTCACCCCGGGGGAGAAAACGCCCCAACACATTCTCAACCTACCCTGCGCCGACTACCCGGGGGTGGTGGAAGCCGCCCAGGACTATTTGAGCCAAGTGGGCGCGACCGGCAGTAACGCGCCCACCGAGGCCTGCTTAGCGTTTGCCTGCCCGGTGCATGCCGAGCAGGTCAAAATGACCAACAACCACTGGCAGTTTTTAAAAAGCGAGGTTCAGCAGACGCTGAACCTTTCGCTGTTTAAAGTTATTAATGATTTCACCGCTCAGGCATTGGGCATCCCCCACGTGCCAGATCACGACCTGGTGGAAGTGAAGCCCGGCACGCCTCAAGCACATGCAGCGCGCCTGGTAATTGGCCCGGGCACGGGGCTGGGCGTGGCGGGCGTTTTCCCTGGCCTGCACGCATGGATTCCGCTGCCCACCGAAGGCGGCCATGTTACGTTTGCCCCCACCGATATTCGAGAGCGTGAACTGCTGGATGAGCTACACAAGCACTACCCGCGCGTCAGCGTAGAGCGCCTATTGTGTGGCCAGGGCATTGTTGACCTGTATACGGCTGACTGCGCCCTTGAAGGCATAGCGCCAGCGTTTACCACTGCGGCCGAGGTGACTCAGGCTGCCCAGCAGGGTGATGAAATAGCCAGCCGCACGCTGCTGCGGTTTCTAAAAATCCTGGGGGATGTGTGTGGCGACGCAACACTGACGATGGGCGCTCGCGGGGGCGTTTATCTATGTGGCGGCATTGTTCCACGCCTACTGGACTGGCTGCCCAACAGCGAGCTACATACGGCCTTTATCAATAAAGGGCGTATGCACACCTATAATGCGGATATTCCTATCTGGGTCGTTACTCACCCATGGACAGGCCTGCTAGGCGCTGCCGAAGCGCTACATAACGAAGAAGTGTTTTAACGCGCAGGGCGGCAGCAACCTCAAAACAACAAGGACAACCCATGATTTCTGTTATTGCGTTTGGCGAAGCGCTGGTGGATATGCTTTCAAGCCGCTTAGGCGATGCTAACGACCGTCAGGAAACCTTTACTCCTTACGCTGGCGGTGCGCCCGCTAATGTTGCCGTCGCTTGTGCTCGACTTGGGGTGCCTAGCCACTTTTTAGGTATGGTCGGCGATGACACATTTGGCCATTTTTTGATTCGGGAACTGAATAGCCACGGTGTTAATACCGATGGCGTTATGCGGACTAAGATGGCCCGTACGGCACTCGCGTTTGTCTCCCGAGATGCCCTCGGCGAACGCACCTTTGACTTCTACCGCCCACCGGCCGCTGACCTGCTCTATCGCATTCATCATTTGCCCCAAGGAGTATTTGAAACGCCAGCCATCGTGCATCTGTGCAGCAATAGCCTAACCGACCCTGACATTGCCGAAACCACCCTCGCCTTGGCAAACATGGCCAAGCAGTCTGGCTGTCTGGTGAGCGTTGACGCCAATCTGCGACATAATTTGTGGGCAGATGCCGCCGCCGACATTGGCCTGGTGATGCAGCTTTTAGACACTGCCGAGCTGCTCAAGATATCGCTTGAGGAGCTGGATTACCTGCGCGGCGAGCAGTCCCAGGACACCTGGCTTAACCAGCGTTTGGCCGCAGGCGTCAACGTCATTTTGATTACTGACGGCCCTAACGATGTGGTGCTTAAAAGTGCTGCCATGGCACAGCACATTGCGCCGCCCAGTGTACAAGCGGTGGACACGACAGCGGGTGGCGATGCGTTTATTGGTGGCCTGCTGGCAGAGCTTTCTCGCCACGGCATTGCCCCAGGTTGGAACGAGGATAACGCCTTCTTAAGCGCTGCCGTGGAGACTGCCTGCCGCTGCGGGGCTCATGCCGTTACTCGGCCTGGCGCGTACGCCGCGCTACCCACTCAGGATGATATTGCCGCACTTCGGGCGCGTTAAAAGCAGTTTCCAAGACTCGTCCTTTTAAAAACGGTACTTTACAAACAGTCCTTTTAAAAAAGACCCACCTAAAACCAACTTTCGTCTGGTTGTTAAAATGTCTGACATTTAATAAGCTCACGCTATTACCGTCATTCATAGAGACATCCCATGACGCTGGATACCCTGCCCGCCCACCACGGTGGCGCTGAACACTTGGCACGCTTACTGGCCAGGGCACTATTAACCGGCCACTGGCAGCCCGGTGACGTCTTTCCCAAGGAGCTGGATATCGGCAAGCACTTTGCCGTCAGCCGCAATCAGGTACGCAACGCGTTAGCAAGCCTAACGGCCGCCGGGCTTATAGAGCGCACGGCGGGCCGAGGCACGCTGGTTCGTGAAATGAGTGAATGGCACCTGCTTGACCCATTGATGAGCGAATGGATGACAGGGCTCGTCAACCTGGACCCTCAGCTCGTGCGCGCAATTTACGCTTTTCGATTCTCAGCAGAGCCCACGGTTGCGAGATTAGCGGCCCAAGCGGCCACCGGTGATGACATTACACGTCTGGAAGCGGCATTTGAAGGCATGCGCTGTTCGGCAGGCACCCCTGACGCGCGCGCCCAGCACATTGAGTTCGATGTTGCCTTTCACGATGTGATCTACCAAGCGACGCATAACCTGGTGTGGCGGCAAATGGGCCATTTATTACGCCCTTCAATCATGGCGCTGGTATATCGCTCGCAACACGATATTAAAACACTCGATGACAGTTTGACCCGGCACCGCCACGTACTGGATGCGATTAAAGCCGGCGACATTAACGCGGCTGACACCGCTGCGCGCGAGGTATTGCGGCGCACCGCTATCGATCTGGGCATCGTCTAGCTGGGCTAAAACAAACTTCTGCAGTAACGCTTGCCGTACCCACTCGGCTAACCGTGAGGATTATATCGTATGAAAATTACGCGTCTTAAAACATGGCAAGTCCCTCCCCGCTGGCTGTTTCTTAAAATCGAAACCGATGAAGGCTGTTATGGCTGGGGCGAGCCGGTCATCGAAGGCCGTGCCGCAACGGTAGAAGCGGCCGTTCATGAACTTTCCGACTACCTGATTGGCCAAGACCCTCATCGGATCGAACACCTTTGGAACACGCTCTATCGTGCTGGGTTCTATCGCGGCGGCCCCATTTTGATGAGCGCTATTGCGGGTATTGACCAGGCACTGTGGGACCTTAAAGGGCGTGATTTGGGTGTTCCCGTTCACCAACTCTTGGGGGGAGCAGTGCGCGATAAAATGCGCATGTATGCCTGGACCGGGGGCGACCGCCCAAGCGATGTGGGCGCCGGTGCCAAGGCGCTGGTCGAAAAAGGCTTTACCGCGTTCAAGATGAATGGCACGCCCGAAATACAAATCGTCGACTCTCATCGCAAGGTCGATGAAGCCGTGGCCCGAGTGCGTGAGGCGCGCGAGGCCGTTGGGCCGGATGTGGGTATCGGTATCGACTTTCATGGCCGCGTCCATCGCCCCATGGCCAAAGCATTACTGCGTGAGCTTGAGCCTTACCATCCCATGTTTGTTGAAGAGCCCGTTGCACCGGAACACTTGCCTTGCTTGAAAGATATTGCGGGCGGGTTGAGCTACCCCTTGGCGACCGGCGAACGCTTACATACCCGCTTTCAGTTCCGCGATCTGCTGGCCGATGGCATGATCGACATTATCCAGCCGGATATTTCCCACTGTGGCGGCATTAGCGAAGGGCTGAAAATCGCCACCCTCGCCTCTGCCTACGATGTGGCGCTGGCGCCCCACTGCCCGCTTGGGCCGTTAACCCTGGCCGCTTCACTTCAACTGGATGCTGTCTGCCATAACGCCTTCATTCAAGAACAAAGCATGGGGATTCACTACAACCAGGGCAATGACGTGCTGGACTACCTGGTAGACAAAACAGCCCTAAGTATCACCGACGGTTTTTGCGCTATCCCCCAAGGCCCCGGTCTGGGTGTAGAAATTGATGAAGCCTATGTTGAAGAGCGCGCAAAAACAGGCCACCGCTGGCGCAACCCGGTATGGACGCACGACGACGGTTCTATCGCTGAGTGGTAAGCCCTGCTTTCTTAATCGTGGAGAACCTTATTCGTGGGGAGATATCGTCACATGCGTACCGATTCTGATGCGTTACCGCAAACGCTCGCCTGGATCGCGGTGGACTGGGGCTCCAGCAACCTGCGTGCTTGGGGGCTCGATAAGCAACACCAGGTGATCGCCAACGCCAGCAGCGATAAGGGCATGCTTTCGCTCACGCCGGATGAATACGAGGCTGAACTGTTGCGCCTGGTGGGCGATTGGCTACCTGCCAACGGCCACATAGCGGTAATGGTGTGCGGCATGGCAGGCGCTCGACAAGGCTGGCTGGAAGCCGCTTACCTGCCGGTGCCTATCTCGCTTGACCAGCTTAGCCATGGCGCGGTGATGCCTCGGCTGGTAGGTGGCCAGCTGCGTGTGCATCTGCTGCCCGGTCTGAGCCAAACCCACAGCGCGGCTCAGCATTTTGATGTCATGCGCGGAGAAGAGACCCAGCTTGCTGGCCTGGCGGCCGAAGCGCCCGATTTTTCAGGCCGGGTCTGCCTGCCGGGCACCCATTCCAAATGGGCGAGCATTGAGTCAGGCGCGGTAACACAGTTCACCACCTATCTAACAGGCGAGCTTTATCAGCTGCTGGCCAATCAGTCGGTCCTAAAGCACTCCATTGGCAGCGATGCGCTAAACGAGCCCGCCTGCCGCGATGCGTTCATCGCCGCCGTCAGCGAGATAAGAGCAGCCCCAGAGACGTTTAGCAGCCGCCTGTTCGGCCTGCGGGCGCAGGATTTACTGGATAGCCGCCTGCCCATGGGTAACACCCGGGCAAGCGTGCTCTCGGCACGGCTTTCTGGCCTTGCGATTGGCCTTGAGCTAGCGGGCGCCTGCCAATCATTATCTACCGATGAAACGGTTACCTTGATTGGTAATCCAGCGCTTTGTCATCGTTACCATTTGGCCCTTAACGCGCTCGACTTTCAGACCCATCACGTTGAGGGCGACACCGCCGTACTGGCAGGTCTTCGACTCGCCCACCAGGCGCTAACAAATAATGCAGAGAGAGCTCTATGACGTTACCCCTGATCGGAATTTTGCGAGGCGTAACGCCCGATGACGTTATCGACGTTGCTGATGCGGTGCTTAACGCAGGCATCACCCAGATTGAAGTGCCGCTGAACTCGCCGGAGCCACTAGAGAGCATTCGCCGCTTAGTTAACGCCTTTGGCGAGCAGGCGGTCATTGGCGCGGGCACCGTGCTTACCCCCGCACAAGTGCGAGGCGTTCATGCCGCTGGTGGGCGTTTAATTGTCTCGCCTAATTGTCGCCCCAGCGTGATTGAAGAAACGCATCGTCTTGAGATGGCGAGCTGGCCTGGCATTGTTACCCCTTCCGAAGCATTCGATGCACTTGACGCTGGCGCGACAGGGCTTAAGCTTTTTCCTGCCGTCCAAGTCGGGCTGGAAGGTATGAAAGCCGTACGCGCCGTACTGCCTGAAGGCACTCGTTTGTACGCCGTAGGCGGTGTTGGAATCGATAACTTCGCCACTTGGCGGGCAGCCGGTGTAGATGGTGCTGGCCTGGGCAGCGCACTTTATAAACCCGGGCAAAGCGCCAAGGCGGTTGCCCAACAGGCGATTGCGTTAGTTAACGCCTGGAAAAAAGCCGGAGAAGAATAATGTCATTACCCACATGGCAGGCAACTGTCGCAGTAGATAGCGGCTGCCTGCTTGGAGAAGGCCCGCAGTGGCAAGCCAGTAGCGGACGGCTTTACTGGTGCGATATTATTGGCAAGCGCTTGCACTGGTTCTCTCACGCCAGCCAGCGGCATGACCAAATAGCGCTAGACGATATGGTTTCCTTGGCCGCGCCACTTGAAGATGGCCGCCTGTTACTAGTGGGTGAGCGCTCATTGAGCCACTTCGATCCTGAAAGTGGCAGCATCACTCATTTTGCCGACGCTGAAGCCGACAACCCTGTTACGCGCAGTAATGACGCACGTGTGGACAGGCATGGCAGCCTGTGGTTTTCAAGCATGGGAAAACAGGCTGAGCACCAGGCGGGCAGCCTCTACCGACTGCATCGCGGCACGCTTAGCCAACTGCGTACTGGGCTTAGCATTCCTAATGCGTTGTGCTTTTCACCCGATGGCACCACCGCTTACTTTACGGATACACCAACCGGCGTAGTGATGCGCTGGGCGCTGGATGACCAAGGCTGGCCGCTCGGAGAACCCGAGCCTTTTGCGGATTTTTCCGGTCATATTGGCAGCCCCGACGGCGCCGTGATGGATAACCAGGGCTGCCTATGGCTAGCGCTTTGGGGTGCTGGCGAGGTTGTGCGCTTAAACGCTGACGGTGAGATCATTGGCCGAGTGCATCTATCAGCCAGCCAACCCTCTTGCCCGGTGTTTGCAGGCCCAGAGCTTAAAACGCTGTATATCACGACGGCTCAAGAGGGATTTACCCCGGACCAGCTTGCTAAAGAGCCGAACGCTGGCGCGCTATTTTCCGTGCAAATCGACATAGCCGGGCTCGCCGAACCGCCGCTACGGCTTGCATAAATTCAACAACAGCCGCTAAAACGATAAGGCCCCGCTAGTTGATACTAACGGGGCCTTTCTGTTACTGGGCTATTGATGACAGCGCTATTGCTAACAGGGCTAGCTTTCAGCGCCTAATCGACAATTATCCAGCAAAGCTTATATAAATAATGATCACTAAAATGATCAGCGCGACACCTGAGGGTAGTGCACCTTTCCAGGGCGTTAGATCAACACCACCGACATGCTCCTGCACCCAGTCCGTTTCGCGCGGACGTAGCTTACCAACAATCAGCATCATCACCACTAACAAGGCAAACACCAATGCGACGAAGTGGAACTCATTCATAATCTCAGGCAAGAGATTAAATGGCGGCACAAAGTAACCAGCCGCGATCAATAAACAGCCGCCCACCAGCGCTATTTTGGCGGCCATGGGAGGTACCCGTTTGGTCAGTAGCCCCACCAGCACAACAGCCAGAATAGGAATAAAGTAAATGGCGTTCATCTTCTGCAGGTAGCCGAATAGACTATCCTGCCCGGCCAGCAGTGGCGCGATAATCATGGTAATAATCGCCATGATCCAGCCAAAGATCTTGCCCGATTTAACAACCTCCTGCTCAGTAGCGTCTTTATTCAGCACGCCTTTATAAATACCCAGGCTGAAAATGGTGGTGGTACTGTTAAGCGCGGAGTTAAACGAGGACAGAATCGCCCCGACCATAACCGCCGCAAAGAAACCCGTTAAATAAGGCGGTAGAACGTTAAACACCAAGTGCCCATAGGCTTCATCAGCCTGCACACCCTGATCAGCATAGAGGTTATAGGCAATAATACCTGGTAGCACGAGATACAGCGGGCCAAGCAGTTTAAAAAGCCCTGTCAGCAGCACACCCTTTTGGCCTTCGGCCAGGTTTTTGGCGGCAAGCGTTCGCTGGATAATCTGCTGATTCGTGCTCCAATAAAACAAGTTAATCAGAAAGACCCCAGTAAACAGCGTGAAGAACGGCACCTGCTGCTCTGAGCCACCAATCGAGTTGAGCTTATCCGGGTCGCTCTGCTTAAGAATGCTCCAGCCTTCCATGATGCCCGTACCGCCACTCACCGCTTGAAGGCCAAAATAGACGACCACAAAACCGCCCACTAACAGCCCAATACCGTTCAGCGTGTCGGAAACGGCAACCGTACGTAGCCCGCCAAATAGGGCATAGATCGCACCGATAATGCCCACGATCCATACGGTTAGCCAAAGCAGTGTGCTTGATGACTGAATACCGGTTAGCCCTTGCAGATCCAGCATCCCCTGCAAGCCAATCGCACCAGAATAGAGAATGATCGGCAGCAAAATAACGGCATAGGCAATAAGGAAAATGACGTTGGTGATCAGCTGGGTGCCTTTATCAAAGCGGATTTCCAGCAATTGCGGCAGTGTAGTAATACCGCTTTTTAAAAAGCGCGGCAGGAAAAACAGCGCCAGCGCGACCAACGCGATAACTGCAACGACTTCCCATGCCATAACGCTTAGCCCATCGGCAAACGCAGCCCCGTTTAGGCCTACCATCTGCTCAGTGGAGAGGTTGGTCATTAGCAACGAACCCGCAATCAGCGGGAAGGTCAGCGAGCGCCCTGCCAGGAAATAACCAGTGGTACTGGAGTGATCATCCCGGCGTGTGATACGCCACGTAATAAAAGCGACCAGCCCTGTAAAAAACAGGAAAGACGCCAGGGTCAGCATATGCATGTTGGCTTGCTCCATTATTTAGTCATCGTGTTGTACATGCGCAGTGCGAATAAATGTCTGACATATCTCCGCAGAGATTCTAACGGAGCGGTGGATTAACGTTTATCCCCCTTTGGTCTTACCTAACGTGTTATTTTACATAAAAAAACCGGGCAACATGACGTTGCCCGGTGATTGGACAGGAAGACCTTTAGAAATCGCCTAGACCTGTGGATAGCCCTTGAAATAGCCTTGGGCGTACAAACCCAGGCGCTCCATTAATGATGAAAACGTTCGGCGGCTTCCTGAGCCAATTTGCGAATGCCTTCCCAATCTTCGGCTTCAACCAACCTGGCGGGCGTGAGCCAGGAGCCACCTACGCACATGACGTTGGGCAGTGACAGGTAGGATGCCGCATTCTCGACCGTGATGCCGCCCGTGGGGCAGAATTTCGCGCCAGGGATCGGAGCACCAAAGGCCTTGAGTGCTTTAACGCCACCGCTGGACTCCGCCGGGAAGAACTTGAAGCGGCGATAACCGAACTGCCAGCCGGTCATCAGCTCTGATATGGTCGAAACGCCCGGCAGCATGGGTACTGAGCTTTCGATACCGTAACGATAAAGTGCCTCGGTCGTGCCCGGCGTTACGACAAAGTCAGCGCCTACTTCTTCGGCCTGGCGATATTGAGCAGGGGTGAGTACGGTACCCACACCAATGCTTGCTCCGGGCAACGCTTCACGCATGCGCTTAATGGCTTCCAGCGCACAGTCGGTACGCAGGGTGACTTCGAGAACTGTTAAACCACCCTCTACCAGGGCCTTTCCAAGCGGCACGGCATCTTCAAGGCGATCAATGGTGATCACCGGAATCACTTCCGCTTTAAGGCAAATGCTGTCAAGTTCAGCGGTGCGCGTTGAAGGTAACTGTTTATCTATCGACATCGTAAGTCTCCGGAAATCTATTATTAATTGATTGTTAAGGTGCCCAGTAAATAGCCAAGGGGCATGACAAAAAGGCACGTATTGGCAGTTGCCGCACATCATCGCCGTTCAAGGCATTGGCCAGTACGGCACGCTTATCGTCACCGGTAATATGTAAAATATGCCGATGTGCCTGGTGTAGCCGGGAAGCTGAAAAGGTAATCCGCGGCTGTGGTTGACTAGGGGTTCTCACCGCCACCAACGGCTCATCCGTAGAAAGCGCTAACCCGAGTTCCTGGCTATCCGGGAACAGCGAGGCTGTATGGCCATCCCCGCCCATACCAAGTATCACCACGCTGGCTGGCCAGCTAAGCGATGCGGTCTGTTCGGCTACCGCCGCGACGCCCTCTTCCGGCGTTGAAGCTTCTGCGGTTAGGGGCACGAAACGCGCCGCGGCGGCAGCGCCTTGCAGCAGGTTTTCACGCACCAGCCTGGCGTTGCTGTCGCTGCTTTGTTCATCCACCCAGCGCTCATCTGCCAGCGTGATATCGATACGCGACCAGGCTAGCGGCTTGGCAGCCAGGGCTTTAAAAAAAGGCACCGGGGTCGAGCCACCGGACACGACCAGAAGCACGCGCTCCTGGCGGTCTAGATCTTCACTCAAGGCCTGCGCGACCGCTTCGGCTAGCTGCTCCGCTAGCTTTTGACGTTGTTGGCTCATGTTAATAATCCTCGTACCAGCTGCGGCCATCCTGGGTAATCATCGCAATGGAGGCAACCGGCCCCCAGGAGCCCGCCGGATAGCGCCTCGGTGGGGTCTCACGACTCTGCCAACCGGCAATTAACTGGTCGCACCAGCGCCAAGCGTGTTCCACCTCATCACGGCGTACAAACAGATACTGCTGGCCCTTCATGACTTCAAGCAAGAGGCGCTCATAAGCATCGGGAATACGTGATTTAGGGAAGGCACTATTAAAATCAAGATGTAAGGGCCCTGGGCGCAAACGCATGCCTTTATCCAGGCCACTGTCTTTGGTAAGTACTTGTAGGGCAATTCCCTCTTCCGGCTGAAGGCGAATAATTAACTTGTTAGAAGCAATATCGCGCTGGTCCGGATCAAAGATATAGTGCGGCTGCTGGCGGAAATGGATCACAATTTGCGACAGCTTTTCGGGCATCCGCTTACCGGTGCGAAGATAAAAAGGCACGCCCGCCCAACGCCAGTTAGACACCTCGGTTTTCATCGCAACAAAGGTTTCCGTCTGGCTCTGGGTATTAGCGCCCTCTTCCTCCAGGTAACCAGGCACCGCTTGGCCATCGCTGGTGCCGGCAATATATTGCCCGCGTACCACATCGCGCCCTAACGCCTCCCCTGTAAAAGGTTTCAGCGCTTTCAACACTTTTACCTTTTCATCACGAATGGCATCCGCATCCAGGTTAGAGGGCGGGTCCATGGCGATCAGACATAACAGCTGCAGCAGGTGGTTCTGCACCATGTCACGCAGCTGGCCGGCATCATCAAAATAGCCCCAACGCCCCTCAATACCGACCTTTTCGGCCACGGTAATCTCAACGTGGGAAATATGATTCTGGTTCCACTGAGTGCCGAAGAGCGGATTGGCAAAGCGCAGCGCAATCAGGTTCTGAACCGTTTCTTTACCCAAGTAGTGGTCAATGCGGTATACCCGTGACTCAGGAAATACAGCACCAATGGCATTGTTGATCTGTTCAGACGATGCCAGATCGTAGCCAATCGGTTTTTCAACAACGACGCGGGAGTCTTCGTCCAGACTTCCACTGGCCTGAAGATGGTGACAAATATCGCCATAAATACGAGCGGCAACAGAAAGGTACACCACCATCGGTTGTTTTGAGCCTTCTCGCCATTCGCGAATGGCTTCAAAGCCCTCTGCTGTTGAAAAGTCGAGCTGACGATAATCCAGACGATTTAGAAAGCGCTCAAAGCTTGAGTCCTCTAGTTCGCTGCTTTTGAGCCGTTTACGCAATGCGCCGCCTACCAGTTGCCTGAACGACGCCACATCATGCTCCTGACGCGCCAGCCCCATAATGCGGGTGCTTTCGGGCATCAGACCTTCACGGTCAAGATGATATAAAGCAGGAAACAGCTTGCGCATGGCGAGGTCGCCCAACGCCCCGAAAAGCGCTAGATCAATGGCATGGTCACGTTCACCTAATGGGGCGCCTGGGGAGGCATATGACTGGCTCATCTCTGCTCCTATTTATTATCCACGACCATCTACGTGGTTAGATTACCTAAAATCTATCTAAAAAAAGGCATCATGCGCAATATTTAATGTAATTTTACTACAATAAAATATTTTTGGAGCGATTCGACGCGCTTTTATTTCGCTATAAACACACTCTACGTGCTTGATAGCACCTGCCGCTACCACTGGATACCCCCACTGATGCCGCCACCATAGGAAGAATGACCTCCATAGCTGGGGCACTTATGCGCTGGCTCGCTTGCCAGCCATAGGCCTCTTAGTGCGGCATGACTGAAGGATGCAATCAGCGCTGCGCCTAGTGCGGTACGCGTGAAATGATGAGTGGTCATTTTCGGTCTCCTTGAGGATTATTATCAACCGCCGTAAATAGTGGCTGTATAGGGGATACACGCGAGGAGACGTTTTGAATGCAGTCCTGTTAAAAAAAGATTCTTTTTATTAAAAATAAAGGCCGAAAATAAATTTTCGGCCTTTAAATCAAACATTAACAGCGCACTTCAAAAATAACTATTTTGCGGTTGCCTGCATCGCAATGGCGGTATCCAGCATACGGTTGGAGAAACCCCACTCGTTGTCGTACCACGCCATTACTTTCACCAAACGGCCATTCACACGAGTGTGATTGGCATCAAACGTTGATGAATGCGCGTCATGGTTAAAGTCAATGGATACCAGCGGTTGAGCATTGACAGCCAGTACGCTCGAATTGGCAGCGGCCTTTTCGAGGATCTGGTTGATCTCTTCCTTGCTGGTATCGCGCCCTGCGTTAAAGGTTAGATCCACCAACGACACGTTAATCACCGGTACGCGCACGGCCAGCCCATCCAGCTTACCTTCCAGCTCAGGCAGCACCAAACCCACCGCAGCGGCGGCTCCGGTTTTGGTCGGGATCATGGAGTGAGTGGCGCTGCGTGCGCGGTACGGGTCGGTATGATAAACATCCGAAAGATTCTGGTCATTGGTATAAGCGTGAACGGTCGTCATCAGGCCGTTTTCGATACCTATAGTGTCGTTCAGCGCTTTGGCGACCGGTGCCAGGCAATTAGTCGTGCAGGAGGCATTGGAGACAACCTTATGCTCAGCAGTCAGCACGTCATCATTAACACCGTAGACAATCGTTGCATCCGCATCCGGGCTGGGTGCCGAAATCAGTACTCGTTTAGCGCCCGCTTCCAAATGCTTGGCAGCGGCTTCTCGCTTGGTAAATAGCCCCGTGCACTCCATGACCAAATCGATATTCATGGATGCCCAGGGGAGGCTGGCAGGGTCGCGCTCGGAAGAGATCGCAATCCGGTCGCCGTCAACGCTGATACTTTCTGCGTCGTGCTCTACAGTGAAGGGGAAATGCCCATGCACCGTATCGTGGCGTAGTAAATGCGAATTTAGCGAAGGATCGCCAAGGTCATTAATCGCCACTACCTGAATTTTGTCACGGTAATCGTTTTCATACAGGGCGCGTAAGACGTTACGGCCGATCCGTCCAAACCCATTAATAGCAACTCTGATCGTCATGCTGACACCTCATGCTCGGTGGTGGATGGCTTCATTCAAGTAAAAAAATTACCAAAAAGACACGTAAAAGCGTTTTAAAAAGAACAAAATCGCTTACAACGCTGCTTTGCTGGCTATCGAATAACCTATTTGTAGTAAAATTACTATATTATCACTATGGTCGTCTACACTTCACGCCGACAATTAAGCAGTCACCTTGCAGTCTGACAACACTGGTTTTTTGCTTTTTTTTAATATTTAAGGAGAGCCTGCTCATGAGCCTATCGAATTCACCTTTGCCGCTTCGCCGTACCAAAATTGTTGCCACACTAGGCCCTGCCAGCGACCAGCCAGGTATTCTTGAGGCGATGATCACGGCAGGCGTCGATGTCGTTCGACTTAACTTCTCCCACGGTTCTGCCGATGATCATCGCCGACGCCTACAGGATGTTCGCGATATCGCCCAGCGCTTAGGTAAATGTGTTGCTGCACTAGGCGATTTACAAGGTCCTAAAATTCGCATCGCGCGTTTTGCTGAAGGCCCTATTCATTTATCAGTAGGCGAAGCGTTTATTCTAGACATGGCGCTGGATACCAATGCGGGCAACAGTGAACGCGTTGGTTGTGACTACCCATCACTTATTGATGATGTAGCCCCCGGCGACCGGCTGCTGCTGGATGACGGCCGCGTTGTCCTGGATGTGACCTCCATTGCGGGCCAGGAAATACACACGAGTGTTCATGTGGGTGGCAAGCTCTCCAACAACAAGGGCATCAACAAACAGGGCGGCGGTCTTTCTGCTCCCGCCTTAACCGACAAAGACAAGGCCGATTTAAAAACGGCAGTGGAAATCGGCGTGGATTATCTGGCGGTCTCCTTTCCGCGTTCAGCAGACGATATGCGGGAAGCACGCGCACTGCTGGGCGAAGAAGGCAAAGAGATTGGCCTGGTCGCCAAGCTGGAGCGTGCCGAGGCAGTGGCAGATGATGAAACGCTGGACGGCATCATTATTGCCTCTGAGGCCGTTATGGTGGCGCGTGGCGACCTGGGTGTAGAAATTGGCGATGAAGCACTCATTGGCACCCAAAAGCGCATCATCAAACACGCCCGCTCACTTAACCGCGCCGTGATTACTGCCACCCAAATGATGGAGTCAATGATCGAATCCCCGCTGCCCACACGCGCTGAGGTGTTCGATGTGGCCAATGCGGTGCTGGATGCGACCGACGCCGTTATGCTTTCAGCAGAAACGGCAGCCGGTGAATTTCCGGTAGAAACCGTTGAAGCCATGGACCGCGTTTGCTTAGGCGCCGAGCGCGAGCGGCTGGCACAGTCGTCTGGCCACCGCATGCATGAAGGCTTTGAGCGCATGGATGAAACCATCGCCCTTTCGGCCATGTACGCCGCGAACCATTTAACCGGCGTTAGCGCGATTGCCTGCATGACATCGACCGGTTACACACCGCTGATTGCCTCGCGCATTCGTTCTGGCCTGCCAATTGTTGGCTTGGCGCATAGTCCCGTTGCCCAGCGCCGCATGGCACTTTACCGTGGCGTGGTATCGCTCCCCTTCAACACCACCGAAATGGAGCCCACTGAAGTAAACCAGCAGGCCCTGAAATTGCTTAAAGCCTATGGCCTAGCACGCCCAGGCGGGCATATCATTCTGACTCGCGGCGATCATATGAACGCTCATGGCGGCACCAACACCATGAAGATTATCGCTATTGAGCAGGAAACATCAGGAGAATAAACAATGAACGATGCCCGACCGCCTCGCCAAGCGCTACGTACCTTACCCGCTCAAAAGCGTATTGCACTTATCGCCCACGATGGCAAAAAGAGTAAACTACTGGAGTGGGCGGAACGCTGGCAGGAGACGCTGCGCCAGCATCACTTAATGGGTACGGGCACCACCGCAGGCCGGTTAACTCAGCAACTGGGCTTGAGCGTTGAAGGGTTAATGAGCGGGCCGCTAGGCGGCGACCAGCAGATAGGCGCACGCATCGCCGAGCAAAAGCTCGATATATTGGTGTTCTTCTGGGACCCGTTTGCTCCACAGCCCCACGACCCCGATGTTAAAGCGCTGCTACGCCTTGCCACGCTGTGGAATGTACCTGTCGCCAACAACGCAGCCAGTGCGGACTTCCTGCTCTCATCGCCCTATCTAAGTGAGCGCTACGATATGTCGATACCCGATGCTAACGCCTGGGCCAGCGCCAGGGTTTAACTTAAGGATTTAGCGCCCTTACCCACGCTGAAAAAGATGCCGCTTAACGACCTGCTGCCCGACGCCCCCCTGGCCTCGGGCAGTTTTTAGCGCACTGTTAAGCGTCAATTCTGCTATCCGATCATAATCCTGGTGCACCGAATTAATCGGCTGAGGCAAAAAATCCAGCAGGCGGTGATCACCAAAAGTGGCAAGCCGGATATGCCTGGAAAGCCCTCCACGTTCTAAAAACGCATCTAAAACGCCCTCCATCAAGGTATACGATGCGGTCACCAGTGCATCCAGCCCCTTGGGCTCGCTAAGCAGCTGTTGGGCAAGTTCCATCGCCTCACTACGCTCGTAGCGCTCAGCGCTCAAATACACTTCCTCGATATCGCGATCTTTTAACGCGGCCTCAAAACCGGCCCGGCGCTCACGACTAATAGACAACTCAGGCATGGCATCAAGCCAGGCAACTCGCCGCGTATCCTGGTTAAGTACCGAGAGCGTTAAACGCTCAGCGGCATCGTGATCATCACTAACAACACTGGAAAAGTAGTGGCTATCCAGCCCTCGGTCCATGCCCACCACGGCCCAGCCGTCGTTAACCAATTCCCTATAAAATGGGTCAACGTCGGCCAGGCAGCTGGCAGTAATCAGTACTTCACAGCGCTGAGCACGCAGGGCAAGCGCCAGGGCGCGCTCACTTTCGGCACAGTCATCCGAGCTTACAATCAGCAGCCGATATCCTTGCTCGCGCGCACCACGCTCCAAGCGCTTCGCCAAGCGTGCATAGCTGATGTTTTCAAGGTCAGGCACGATTAAACCAATCAGCCGACTGGCACCTCGGCGCAGCGCCGCCGCCTGTGGATCAATCTGATATTGATGCTCACGAACAACGCTCATGACCTTTTCAATCGTGGCGGCACTGATACGACGCTGTTCAGCCTGCCCATTAATGACATAACTGGCCGTGGTGCGTGAAACACCTGCAAGCCGCGCAATATCGGCTAATGTCATGTTTTTTCTCCTTATAAGCCTGCAAAGTGTAACAGCGCCTTGACGAGACCCCCACCAAAGTCTAAAAACACACCCCTTGCGCCTTTAGCTGAATCGTTTCAGCATTATCATCATAGACGGTAGGCATCGATCAATACCGTTACTCGGCATTTGTGTCCTTTACGTCGCCGTCGAGCCGTTACCGGACTCGTCCTTACAGGAGAATTGCATGCTCACACTCGGTCCTAATGACATCTTGCTTGACCGCCACGCCAACAATTGGCAAGCGGCGCTGGATGAGGCCGCCCGGGTACTGGCTGACGCGGGGCTGGTTGATCCTGCCTATCGCGAGGGCCTGCATGCCCGTGAGGCGCAGTCATCTACCTATCTGGGTAATGCTATCGCCATTCCCCACGGCACGCCCGAAAGCCGCCAGCATGTTAAGCGGACTGGCGTTCGAGTACTGCAATTTCCAGAAGGCATCGAATGGCACGATGGCAACCGCGTCTATGTACTGGTGACGATTGCCGCACAAAATGATGAACATTTGGATATTTTGCGCGCCCTAACACACGTACTGGACCGTGACGGCGTTGCTGAAGCGCTTGCCGCAGCCCGCTCCACCGAGGACGTCGCTCGCCTGCTGTCTAAATCTGCCCCAACGTCCAAACTGGATAGCGACACGCTTTGCCTACAGTTTCCCGCACAGAGTGTTCAGGAACTGGCCCTGGCAGCGGCCGCCCGCTTACGCCAAAGTGGCTGCGTGGATAACCACTTTATTGCCGATATTGCGGCGAAACCGCCGGTTTGGCTGGGCGATGGTTTTTGGCTTGCCAGCAGCGCCAGCGGCGTCCAACAGCCTGCCCTGAGCGTGGCGACACCGGTCGAAGCACGCATGGAAGAGAACGGCCATGCTGTTCACGGCCTGTTTTGCCTGGCAGCACAGGGAAGCGCGCACACCTCCCTGTTGGAGCAACTTCAGAAGGTGCTCGAAAACACCCCAAGCCACGCGTTACTAAAGGCAGATACCGCCCAAGTACTGGCTCAGCTTGCAGGTGAAACGGCCAATACGCATACCCAGCGCGTGCGTGTATTAAACCCCCACGGCCTGCACGCCCGTCCGGCTAAACGGTTGGTACAGGTAGCTCGAGCACAGGCCGTTGCGATTAACGTTCGCCTGGAAGAAGGCAGCCCCGCCAGCGTTTCCGCAGCGAGTCTGACCAAAGTCATCGGCTTGGGCGCACGCCGTGGCCAGTGGCTGGTACTTTCTGGCGAAGGCAGTGAAGCGCCACAGGCACTGGCCAACGTCACGGATGCGATTGAAGGCGGCTTGGGTGAAAAGGTAGCGCCTTTTGACAGCGGCCGAGAGCAGTTGGCGCCCCACCCTGCTCATAAGGAAACCGTTAAACCTTTGACGGCCGATACACCGCATACGGCGATTGCCGCCTCCCCTGGGCTTGCGATTGCGCCGGTGTTTGTTATTCGCCCTCAGCACTTTGACTACCCGGAACAGGCTGATAATCCCGACCGTGAACTGACCCGGCTGCACAATGCCATCCAGGAGGGCATTGCCCAGCTGGAAACCCTGGTGCGCAATGCGCCGGGTGGCGAAGTGGCCGATATCCTCTCCATGCATGAAGAGATGCTGGATGACCCCGAGCTGCACCGCGCCGCCGAAGATGCCATTCGTGAAGGCCGTTCAGCAGAGGCGGCCTGGTGGGAAGCGATTGAAACCGCCGCCCACGCGCAGGAAATGCTTGCCGACCGCCTGCTTGCCGAGCGTGCCGCCGACCTGCGTGATGTGGGTCGCCGCGTACTGAGTGTTTTGTGCGACACCCAACTCCCCGAGCCACCCAATCATCCCTACATCCTGGTGATGGACGATATTGGTCCTTCCGACGTAGCGCGCTTGGATACCTCCCGCGTGCGCGGACTTTTGACCGAACGTGGCGGCGCCACTGCCCACAGCGCTATTCTGGCCCGTGCGCTGGGTATACCGGCGGTGGTGGGCGCGGGCAAAGCGGTAATGGCCTTAGCCAATGCCAGCATGATGATTCTGGACGGTGAACGAGGCCGCGTCATTCCTTCGCCTTCTGAGCAGCGCTTACGCCGCGCCGAGCAGCACTTGCTTGATTTACAGACGCGTGAAGCCGATGCCTGGGAACGCCGTTATGAACGCGCCCAAACCCGCGACGGCCACTACGTGGAGGTGGCTGCTAACCTGGGCAACACCGCCCATGCAGAAGATGCGGTTGAGCGCGGCGCTGAGGGCGTTGGCCTGCTGCGCACTGAGTTCCTGTTTATGGCCCACTCAAGCGCACCCGACCTTGCCACGCAAACCGCCGAGTATCGGCAGGCCATCGACGCCCTGAATGGCCGCCCGTTAGTGGCGCGGACCCTAGACGTGGGTGGCGACAAGCCCCTGCCCTACTGGCCAGTCCCCCAGGAAGACAACCCGTTTTTGGGTCTGCGTGGCATTCGCTTGGCGTTAACCGAGCCCGACGTACTCGAAACCCAACTGCGCGCGCTACTCATGGCAGCCGCCCCGGTAGCGGGTTCAGAAGAGACGCCCAGGCCGCTGCGGATTATGCTGCCAATGGTCAAGGACGTGGCTGAATTTCGCGCCGCCAAAGCCATTTTTGACCGTTTGCTTGCGGAAATTCCCGCGGATGAGCGCGCAAGCGACGTGCAGCTAGGCGTGATGATTGAGATTCCCTCCAGCGCATTGCTGGCGCCAACGCTTGCCGCCGAGGTGGACTTCTTCTCGGTTGGCACCAACGATTTAACCCAGTACACGCTGGCGATTGACCGCGGTCATCCAGAGCTCTCTGCCCAGGCAGATGGCCTGCACCCGGCGGTTCTGCGTTTGATCCAGATGACCGTTGACGCCGCTCATGCCCAAGGTAAATGGGTCGGCGTTTGCGGTGAACTAGCCTCGGATACGGCGGCTATTCCCGTATTGGTTGGGTTAGGCGTTGATGAGCTTTCAGTTAGCGCCCGGCAAATTCCGTTGGTGAAAGCTCGCCTGCGCGAGTTCGATTTGGCCGATGCCCAGGCCAGTGCGCAACTGGCCCTAAGCCAGGCGACCAGCGCCGCTGTCCGCGACGCGCTGGAGGCACACTAATGGCCCGGGTTATTACCGTTACGCTTAACCCGGCGCTGGATTTAGCGTTTGATCTTGAAGAGTTAACGCTGGGCACGGTTAACCGCCCCAGGAACGCGCAGCTGGAAGCCGCGGGCAAAGGCGTTAACGTTGCACGAGTGCTGGCCTCGCTGGGCCATCACGTGGTGGTGAGCGGATTTCTCGGGTGCGATAACGATGGCCCCTTCCAACGGGCGTTTACGCAGCTAGGCGTTACGGATGCCTTTGTCCGCGTGCCGGGGGAAACCCGTATTAATGCCAAGCTGGCGGAAAAAAGCGGCCGGGTGACCGACATTAACGGCCCCGGTATCGGCGTAGATGCCACGCAAGTCGCCGCGCTTCTGAACAGCATTAAACAGCAGCTAAACAACGAGCCGGCCGATGCCATTCTTGTGGCAGGTAGCCTACCCCCTGGCTTAAGCCTGACAAGCTTTGCCACGTTGCTGACTGAACTAAAAGCCACCGGGGTGCCGTTATGGGTGGATACCAGTGGCGAAGCCCTGCTGTGCGCGATTGAAGCAGCCCCCGAAGCCGTTAAACCCAATGAATTGGAACTTGCCAGCTGGGCCGGTGAGGCACTGGATAATCACGCCAAGCGAGTAAGCGCCACCCGCCGCCTTTATCAGGCAGGTATCGGCCAAGCGCTACTTTCTGCCGGGGCCGACGGCGTTATTTGGGTGAACGCCAAGGGCACCTGGCAGTCAACGCCGCCCCGTGTTCAGACAGCCAATACCGTGGGTGCGGGCGATACCTTTGTGGCTGGCATGCTCCACGGCCTGCTCAGCCAGCAAAGTGACGAGGAAACACTGCGTTTTGCCACGGCGCTTTCCGCCGAATCTGTTCGCCATGTTGGCGTGGGCAATGCCCACGCGGACGACTTTGCCGTACTCCTACAACATACTCAGGTCCAGCGCCTGCACGCCAGCCGCACCGAGGGAACGTCACAATGAATATTATTCTAATTACAGCCTGCCCCAGCGGCATGGCAACGACTTTTTTGGCCGCCCGTCGCCTTGAACAAGCCGCTCAGCGCTTGGGTTGGAAAGTGCATGTAGAAATGCACGGAGAACTAGCACCGGTCGAGGCCGCCAATGCCGAACAAATTGCCCATGCCGATTTAATTGTCGTAGCCGCCGAGCACGTACCCGCATCGGAGCGATTTGAAGGCAAACGCCTTTACCAGGCACCGATTGCTCAAGCGTTGCCTGACCCGGACGCGTTTTTAACCACCGCTAAACGCGAAGCACCGTTGTATAGCGCCCCGGCGGCTACCTCTCAAACAAAAGCGCCAGCCGCTGCCGGCGGCCAAACCATTGTGGCCGTCACCGCCTGCCCCACCGGTGTTGCTCATACCTTTATGGCCGCAGAAGCGCTGGCTGAGGCGGGCAACGCCATGGGCCACTCAATACGTGTGGAAACCCAGGGCTCAGTCGGCGCCCAGGACAAGCTAACGGAAGACGAAATCGCCGCCGCCGACGTTGTCATTCTGGCCTGCGATATTGAAGTTGATCCAACGCGTTTTTCCGGTAAACGCGTGTACCGCACCTCGACCGGTACGGCGCTTAAAAAATCTCAGGCAACGATTGAAAACGCCTTGGCCCAAGCCAGTGTGGAAAGTGCAGGCACGGCTAATACGGCTTCAAATGAAAGCAAAAGCCTGAAAGAGAAAGGCGTGTATAAACACCTGCTCACCGGCGTGTCGTTTATGCTGCCCATGGTGGTGGCGGGCGGGCTACTAATCGCCCTGTCGTTTATGTTCGGCATCGAGGCGTTCGAGCAGAAAGGCACCCTGGCCGCTGCGTTGATGCAGATTGGCGGCGGCACTGCCTTCGCGTTGATGATTCCGGTATTAGCAGGCTATATCGCTTACTCAATTGCCGACCGCCCTGGTATTGCGCCGGGTATGATTGGCGGCATGCTGGCGGCGGACATTGGCTCGGGGTTTATTGGCGGTATTCTGGCAGGCTTTCTAGCCGGTTACGTAGCCCTTGCGGTCACTCGCCATGTGAAGCTGCCTTCGAGCATCGAGTCACTTAAGCCCATCCTGATTATTCCGCTGATCGCGAGCCTTGTGACTGGCCTGGTCATGATTTACATCGTGGGCGAACCGGTTGCTGCGCTGCTTAATGCGTTAACCAACTTCCTCGCGTCGATGGACTCCACCAATGCTGTATTGCTGGGTATTTTGCTGGGCACCATGATGTGCTTTGACTTGGGCGGCCCGGTTAACAAGGCGGCCTACACCTTTGGTGTGGGCCTCTTGGCCTCAGGCACCTACGGCCCCATGGCCGCGATTATGGCGGCAGGCATGGTACCGGCCATTGGCATGGGTATCGCAAGCTTCGTGGCACGCAATAAGTTCTCCGAGCCGGAACGTGAAGCCGGCAAGGCTTCGTTCGTACTGGGGTTGTGCTTTATTAGTGAAGGCGCGATTCCGTTCGCGGCCAAAGATCCGCTGCGCGTTATTCCCGCTTGTATCGCTGGGGGCGCCGTTACGGGTGCACTTTCGATGCTGGTGGGTGCCCAATTAATGGCCCCGCACGGGGGTATTTTTGTCCTGCTGATTCCTAATGCAATCACCCCGCCACTGCTTTACTTGGGCGCCATTGTGGCAGGCTCACTCATCACTGGCCTGAGCTACGCCTTTATTAAACGCGGCGCCGCTCAAGTGGCCGTCGCCAGCTAAGTGTTAGCTCAACACGAGCAGGCGCAATGCCTGCTCGTGGTTAGCCCAGTATAAAAGCTGCTGACGTCATTGCTGTTTTATTACCTGTTTTATCGCCACGCTCAACCGATAGTTGCCCTTATCACTTTTTTATGTAGTATTTTTACATAATCGATATCACCGCCATTTACCCCAGTTAACATTTGCCACTCAACAACAACGGACACGCGCTCTATGTTTCAACTCACCCGTAGCGTTACGTGGCAGGCGCTTGAACGCCTGCGCGACAACACCCATAACGACCGCATCCGGGACTACTTCACTAACGACCCAAAGCGCTTTGAGAAGATGAACCTCAAGGTAGGCGGTCTGTTTCTGGACTATTCAAAGCACCATGTTTCCGACGCAGTGCTCACCAAACTGATAGAGCTTGCTGACCACTCCGCACTGGTGCAGCGCCGGGCACAAATGTTTTCTGGCGATATTATCAACGTTACCGAAAACCGCCCGGTACTGCATACCGCGCTGCGTAACCTGAGTGACGAACCGGTGTATGTCGACGGCGAAGACGTCATGCCGGAAATTACCCGCACCCGCGAACAGATCAAACAGTTTTCTGAAACGGTACGCAGCGGAGAATGGAAAGGCTACAGCGGCCAATCGATCAAGGATGTCGTTAATATCGGGATTGGCGGCTCGGACCTTGGCCCCAACATGGCGGTGCGCGCGCTACTTAAATATCGTCATCCGGAGATGCACTTTCACTTTGTATCCAACGTGGACGGCACGCATATCCAGAAGGTGCTTTCGCGCTTGGACCCGGCCACCACGCTGTTTATCGTCTCGACCAAAACGTTCTCCACCCAGGAAACGCTGCTCAATGCAAAAACAGCGCGGCGCTGGTTCCTGGAGAACGCCGGAAGCGACGCGGATGTAGGTGCCCACTTTGTCGCCGCTTCTACCAACCGCAAAGCGGCTATGGAATTCGGCATTCGTGAAGAGAACGTGTTCGAGTTCTGGGCGTGGGTGGGTGGACGCTACTCCATGTGGTCCTCAATCGGCTTACCGATTGCCTTATCTATCGGTTTTGAAGGGTTTATTGAGCTGCTGGAAGGTGCTCACGAGATGGACCGCCACTTTATCGAGGCGCCTTTCTCGGAAAACATGCCGGTACTCATGGCGCTTATCGGCATCTGGTATATCAATTTTATTGGCGCAGAAACCCAAGCCATCGTGCCTTACGACCAGGCGCTTAACCAGTTGCCCTCCTTCCTGCAACAGCTGGATATGGAGTCCAACGGCAAATCGGTGGATATTTTCGGCCACCCGGTCAACTATAAAACCGGCCCGATTGTATGGGGTCAAACCGGCTCCAATGGTCAACACGCCTTCTTCCAACTGCTGCACCAGGGCACGCGCTACGTACCTATCGACTTTATCGCCTCGCTCAAGCCGGAGCCTGGCATGGAAGACCACCACTTTGCGCTATTAACCAACATGCTCGCCCAGGCCAACGCTTTTATGGAAGGCAGCCAGGGCGATGGTAAAGAGTTAAGCCAGCACGACCCCTACAGCTGCCCCGGCAACCG
The DNA here is from genome assembly GCF_052378905.1 of Halomonas sp. AOP22-C1-8. Taxonomy (NCBI): domain Bacteria; kingdom Pseudomonadati; phylum Pseudomonadota; class Gammaproteobacteria; order Oceanospirillales; family Halomonadaceae; genus Halomonas; species Halomonas sp. AOP22-C1-8. The sequence goes on from NZ_JBQSYD010000019.1 coordinate 55,058, forward strand.
TCCATCCAGCACATTACTGTTGGATGAACTCACTCCCCGCAATCTCGGCGCGCTAATCGCACTCTACGAGCACAAGGTCTTTGTTCAAGGCGTGATCTGGAACATCAACTCGTTTGATCAATGGGGTGTTCAGCTAGGCAAGCGCATCGCCGGTGAAATCAGCGAGCGTATTGATACGAACGCAGCCGACTTTGATGCCTCAACGCAAGGATTGTTGAAATTGGTGCGCGCGCATTTTCCGGGTGGCGACACCAACAGCCAACACACTGAAAGCGCCAAAAAAGCGACCAGGAAAAAGAGTTAGCGGGTTTAATAAACAGAGAAAAGCGTTTATTCAAAGCCCTGGCGTAATAGCCGGGGCTTTTTATACGTAATCTGTATTGATTGATGCTGTATCGACGAAAACAGCGTGTTAGTTCGCTTCCATCCAGTACTGCGTTGATGTCTCACCGCATATTGTAAAACCCAACCGCTCGTACCAGGCGATGGCCAAGCTCTTCTTTAAAACACGAAGCCGTAAAGGCACGCCCAGCTCTCTTGCCTTTTCAAGCTCCTGACGCACAACGTGCGAACCAACTCCCCTCATTGTCCAGGCCCGGCCATCATTGAAGCTACGATGGTTATTCGCCATGCTCTTCTCGCCACAACAGCGGGTAGTTAGATACAAAACCTGATGACGTTACCGTTAACTCCGTTTCAAATGCTCCGCCACTGGATGAGTAGTGAAATATTGATTCTGATAGCCATGTGTAGCGTTGAGGGAGCTTTTCTAACGTCATCTCTGGAAATGTTAACCAAGCAGCGACTGCCTGCTCGGAGTCTCCTATAGCCATATTGCATCGTCTGATAGGCAGCAAATTCGTCGCTGGTGAAAAGGCGAGATCAACGTCAATACACCCTTCAACCTGAGGTTGCTCAACCCCGTTCAACGTCCACACATTGCCAGGCTCGACCATAAGTACCACATCAATCGGCTCATCATTAATGTTACCGACCACATGCACTTCTTGCGTTTTCCAAGCCGCATCGCACACGACTCTGTAGGAGAGCAAGCACTTGTGTCCCTTGGCTACGAAGATGGAAGATCCTGTCAGCAGGTGGCCTTTTTCGCCGCTGCTCACGCTACATAACTCATGTCCTGGCAGGTCCAACCGCTGCCAGACAATCGTATCGTTGGTTGGCATCGTCATAAATTCCGAACCTTACTCCTATCAATCACCCTATGCGGCGGTATCCCTCAAGCCAGTTCAACCTTACTAAAGTTAACTTATAAATGGCCGATAACGTCTATTAATAACAACGAAGGATCGACCATGAAGATCGGATTTTCCAATTTTATGTTGATAGGTACCCGTCACGAATCGTCTTCCGCTTTGAAGGTGTCTCGGGTCGCGAGCCAAAAGAGCCCGATGGTGGCAGCACCGGATGCTGACGATGCACTGACTAAACGCCTTAAAAAGCAGAAAGAGGCGTTTGAGCAACTGGCGGCCCTGCCCAGCCCGAAAGAGTCAGCGATGCAAAATGCTTCGCAGAAAGTCGGCTTTTTAAAGCAGCGGCTGGAAACGCTTAAAGCGATGATGCGCTTTGCATCACCAGAACAGCTCAAATCCATGGCTAAAGAGCTTAAAAGCATTGCCCGCGAGCTAGGTGTGGCAGCGCGGCAATTAAATGATAGCGGCGGTGGTAGCGCTGGCCCCTCTGTCACGCCTACGGTAACGAGCGCCCAGCCAACAAGTGTCACCCCTACCGCGTCTTCTGACAGTGCTGAAAACGGCAGCGCCGATGCACAAGCTGACGCTCAAGCCGCCAACGCGACGCTCGCCAGTGCGGAGGCGGCCATGGCGAACCAAGAGGATGAGCAGAGCGAGCATGCCCAAGATGCAGCCACCACGACCAATAACGCGCCAAACGAGCCGGCCGTAATCATCACTTCGCAACCGCAGGATGATCGCTGTTCTCAAGGAATTAGTGCCAGCGAACACGCTCTACGCAGTATTTTGATCGACACAAAAAAAGAGCTTCAGGAAGCGATGAATGAGCTAAAGATTCGCCTACGTCAAGAGGATAAAGAAGCCCGCCGAGAACTAAAAAAGGCGGAAGAAGATATGAGAAAACTTGACCGGACACTGGCCCAGTCAACCTCCAATGCACTCTACTCTTCGCTAGGCCAAATGCTACCTACTACCGTGAACAGTGCCAGCGTAGTCACGGGTAGCATTAGCGTGGAAGTGTGACCATTCGCTCCATTACTCGAAATACTTCAACCTTCTATACAGCTTGGCTAGAAAGCGAGCGCCAACTATTAGGCCAATGCTGAGCACCACCGCTGCTAGCGAACCATAGGCCACTATGCCTCCCCATGCCCATTGGCCTATCGCTGTGCTTAAATGCTGAACGAAAAGATACACACCGATCAAGAAGCTGCCTGCGCGTACCAGGCCCTCCTCGGAAATCGTTAAAGCAGGCTCATCTCCAAGAAATTTATTGGCCAGCGTTACCGCAGAAAACCACAGTACGATACCCGCGATGATAGGAATAACAGCAGTGGCTGCGAGCCATGGCAGCCACTGGGCTAGCTCCGCATCGTAGCCGGGGCTAAACAGCAGCGGCGATACGCTTAGCAAAGGCGTAATGGCGAGGTAAATAGCGAGTAATCGAATCAAAAGAATGGAGAAAGGTTTCATAGGCTTACCTTACATTTAAACCTCCAGCATAAGCCAAATTTGGCCCAAAAACCTGGTACCCGATACAACATTGCCTTGGTAATTTCTTACCAAGGCAATGAAGCAGTACGGCTACACTCTGTATAACGGACGGATGTAGAACCGGTTGTTTAACGATCCCGAATGACAATCGGACCAATGGGCGCAACATTAGGCATGAACAGCATGACTTCGTTAACGTCGTGCATGGGGGCGACAAAATCGGCTTTCCAGGTGCCTACGCGTGGGTTCTTGTCTGGTTCGTAGTTAAAGCTCAGGCGCAAGCTGTCTGGCGCGACCACACCTCCATCTTCACGCAGCAGCGAGAACGACTGGTCGCCGAACTCGGCGTAGATCTTCCCGTCAATTCGATCTAGCGGGATATCGTCATAAATGATCTCACCAGAGTAACCTGGGTAGTCCGTCACGAAACGTACTTCAATATGTAAAACGCCCTCTTTGCGAACGGCTTTATAAGGCTCAGCATAGGCGTGACCACTGGCGGTGGGCGCGCGCTCAGCATTAAGTGCAAATGCTGACGTGCTGGCTAGTGTTGTCATTAACAGCAGTGAAAGCGTGTTATGAAGCTTCATATCTGACTCTTTTCGGGGTAGTGAGTGGATGGTCGTTGGCGAAGTGATATCAGTCAGTGGTTACCAACGGAACAGAGCCACCCGAAGGCGGCTCTGTTGTACTTGCTATACTTGCCTATTTATTCAGCTTCGATACCGAAAGCGTTTAGGCCCGCGCGGAATACGTCGGTGTTGTCGATCCAGTAGTGGCTGTCTTCGTCTACTTCATAGCGGGAAAGACCGTCTTCTGCCTGAGCAATGTCAAAGAAGAACTCAGCGCCCGCGCCGTGGGCATACAACGGTACCAGCTCACGCGTGTGGGTATCGGAATGCCAACGTACCAAGGGTAGCGCGCCAGCACCCTGATTAACGATCGGGCTATAGGCATTCACATCAGAGTCAGGACCTTGAAGCAAACCGTTACCGTGATCAGTCGTTACAATGATCAAGGTATCGTCCCAGGAACTGTTGTTTTCTACCCACTCAACGGCCGCTTCCACAGCTTCGTTGAAGTCGATTTGCTCTTCGATAATACGCGGCAGGTTGTTAGCGTGAGCAGCCCAATCCACAGCGCCACCCTCAACCATCAGGAAAAAGCCATTTTCGTTGCCGTTTTCACTGGCATTGAGCACGTTCAAAGCGCCGCCCGTCAGTGTGGCAAGGCTTGGTGACGTATCCAGTAGATTACCGCCGGTTACGCCGGGGCGGCTGTATTGCAGCGTCTGAATGTTCTGCACCAGGCCCAGTACTTTGTCCTTGGGAAGATCCAACTCACCAGCAGCCAGAGCTTCAAAATCGTCCTTGCTTTCGATAAAGGCGTAATCCGTTTCGCCGCCTACCAAGCGCTGGTAGGTCTCTTCGCCACCGATAAAGCGGAAATCGCTCTCACCGGGGTTATCGACATGCTCGCCGGCTGCATCGTAATAGGGGTGCCCGGTACCGATGGCGACAGTGGCAAGGCCAGAATCGACAATTTCGCGGCCAATGGCTCTATAGTCGTTGCGGCTTACGTTATGGGCCATGAAACCGGCAGGCGTCGCGTGGGAGACCTGCACCGATGAGACAACACCCAGAGCGCGGCCGCTATCAACAGTGTATTCGCCAATATGCTTAAGCGGCTCATCATCGTTGGACCAGTTGATGGCGCTGTTATAGGACTTATGGCCTGAAGCCAGCGCCGTTGCCGCTGCCGCGCTGTCGGTGTAATCAGCCCGAGCGTAGTCGTAACCGGCAAAGTAGCCCTTGTAGTTACCCAGGCTACCTTCGTAAACGGTATCTACCGCCTCGTCGTTCCAGAGCTCGGCTGGTTCAAACGTAACCGTACCGTCGTCACTCTTGGTGGGTGTGGTAGAGGTGTTTAACGGATGCGTTGCCATGAAAAGCTGTGTGTCAAACTCATCATAAACTTCATGGCCCAGCGCGCCGTGACGGAAGTAACTTGCCGCACGGAACGTCTCGATACCGGTACCGTCGGTGATCATCAAAATAACGTTCTTAGCTGTATTTTCCTGCGCTAATACCGGCGTAGCCATGACCGATGCCAGTGCCAACGTGAGTGCGTTGCGCGTAAAGTTCTTCATTTTCATCCCTAAAATAAATTTAGCTAATTTGATATCCAACAAATCGTAGCGCCTAAAAATGTCATTTTCATGACTGCTAATGAAGGTAAGTCAATTATTTCTAATAAACATGAATCGCAATCAGTAGCCGATCCGTAAAACTGTTCATTGCGGGTTTCTCCTGAGTAACGCTTGCACGCTTGGTCACAACGCATATACTGTATATATATACACAAATATAGAAAGAGGCAGGTGTATGGCGTCTCTCGGCAAATCACCAATACGGCCTCCCGTGCACAAAGGCCGCGGGGCAACCTATGACCCGCACAACCGCTTTGCCCCAACCCATAGCGTGGCAGAAGACGACGGATGGTGGCGCGAAGAGACTTCCCCCACACGGGCAACTGAAGTACGCGAAGAAACCAGTAAGAGTGCGCTTTCCTGGAACCGGTCGCCAGACTTGCCTTTTGATCGCTCATTGAACCCTTACCGAGGTTGCGAACATGGCTGTGTTTACTGCTATGCCCGCCCTTCTCATGCCTATTGGGATCTGTCCCCGGGGCTTGATTTTGAAACCAGGCTGATTGCCAAAAATGGCCTGGTGGAGCAATTAAGTGAGGAGTTTTGCAAGCCTGGATACGTCTGCCGACCAATCAATCTCTCTGGTAATACCGATTGTTACCAGCCACTAGAAGCCAAGCGCCACTTAACGCGCCAGTTGCTTGAGCTATTATTGGCTTGCCGCCATCCAGTCACTATTGTGACCAAAAGCACGTTAGTGTTACGGGATATGGATCTGCTGGCTGAGATGGCCGAACACCGCCTGGTGCGCGTATTTATTAGCCTGACCAGCCTAGACGCCAATATGAAACGCACGCTGGAACCTCGTGCGGCCTCTCCTCAAGCGCGTTTAAAAGTTATCCGTGAGCTGAATACTGCTGGCATTCCCGTCGGAACGCTTGTTTCTCCGGTCATCCCCGGATTAACGGATCATGAAATAGAGCGGATTCTTGAGGCCGCCAGCCGTGCTGGCGCACGAACGGCGTCCTGGATGCTGCTGCGCTTACCCCATGAAGTCGCTCCTCTTTTTGAAGCCTGGTTGGATGCCCATTACCCCGAGCGTGCGGCCAAGGTAATGAGCCTGATTCGCCAATGCCGGGGCGGCAAGGCCTACGACGCTCAGTTCGGTAAGCGCTTTCGCGGCGAAGGTATTTTTGCCGATATGATTGCACAACGCTTTAATCGCGCCAGCCGCCAGTGGAACTTTCAATCTCGTACCGAGCAAGGGCTGAATACCCGAGACTTTCGCCCGCCCAACGCTCAGGGCGAGCTTTTTTATTAAAGCCCATGAAAAAGGCATTTGCCTGACATACTCTCAGCTTACTGAAAGTGCCAAGCAAATGCCTAAGTGATTAATACTACTGTTTTTCGCTATTCGTCATAGCTCTGCTTAAAATCTAATGACGACCTTTCTAAACATCCTCCCATGGTTCATCAATGCAGCTTTTCTCCATCAACAGTGATGTGATGCGTACTGCGGGCTTTGGGATGAATAAAGTAGTGACCTTCGGGCGCGGTATGGGGCTTGATATGGTGTAGTTTAAGGTTTTTTGGCGCAGCGCTTTTATTATGCACTCCATAAATAATAAACGGAATCGATAGCACTACAAGGAAACAGCCGATCAGCAAACCGGTATACACTTCGTTAGACTCTTTTCCTGGCAACCCCGTGGGAGGGAAGAAGGAGACGACAAAAGCAACTAAAGAAGTAAGTAACCCCACTACTGCAACGGTAATTTTTATTTTGTTACCGCCAGGGATATTGAAGGTACGTTGATTTTCAGGCTGTTTTCGAACAAGGGTAATGTAAGCCAGGAATAGCATAAAGTAGCTGCACAGATAGATAACGACGGTTAGCGCTAGTGCAATCAGGAAGGACATATTATTTCCTCCCCCCGTATTCGTCAGAATAATCAATGCGATCGTTGTAATGATTAGCTGAGAAATAACCAACGCCACCGGCACGCCGTTCTTGTTTACTTTAGCAAAACGCGCCGGCAGGATACCCTGCTGCGCGGTTACCAACATGCCGCGTGATGGTCCAACAATCCATGCGGCTATTTCAGCCAGCACGCCCAGCAATAGCAGCGCAGCAATAATCCGAATAGCCCATTCAAAATGGCTGCCAAAGTGGTTAATCAACACACTGAACGTTTGCATCACGCCCGCAGATAAGTTGATTTGCTCGTGAGGAATAACAGATGCAATCGTCAACCCACCGAGAGAACTTAAGAGAATGGCAGAAACCATAAGAAATAACATGGCGAGAGGATAGTCACGACCAGGGTTTTTCATCTCATTGACATGAGTCGCCGACGCTTCAACCCCCATATAACTCAGTATAAAAGCGACAAACACTACCAAGGTACTCATACTACCAAAGGTGGGGAAAAACGTCTGTGCACTCATTTCAATAGCGACCGGCGCACCTGAGCGAAGATACAAAACTGCAAGCCCAATTAAGATAAAAGCGGGCAGTAGAATACCTGCAAAAAAGCCTAGCTTTGCAATCCGCGCCGTATTCTTGGTACCGCCAAACTGAGTTAACGCTAATCCCCACAATATAATCAACGCCGCAATCGTTTTGACTATCGGGTCGCTATTCAGTGCAGGCCAATTAAGAATATAAGAGAGTGCGCCTAGCACGAAGTAAAGCATAGGAATAAAGCCGACAGCAATTTGCAAATAGCCAAAGGAGATTGCCGCAAATCCCCATCGTTCACCTAGCGTTTTGGATACCCATGTAAAAACCCCACCCTCTTCCCAGCCTTTAACCGTCGCCATTTCTGCCGCGCAAAGCCCTACCGGAATAAACCACAGAACCCCACCAAGAATAAGAAAGAAGACCAACGAGAAACCCGATGTTGCAAAGGTAGGATATTCATATACCGCCATTACCATTGAAGCCGTTATCGCGAAGAAACCCAATAACGAAAGCTGCTTTGGCGCGGCTATCGATTGTGTATTATCCATATTTATTCCCCGAAGAAACGAATTATTAATCCGTCATTCTTTTATTCGCTAATTAGAGCGGCGATGTCTAGCCGCCCTAACAACCAAAGAGTCTCAAATCAGGAATGATTAAAGCCGCTGGCTTCATCTTCTGATAGTGGATTAACCACGGGATGATCTTCAAAATGCTGAAGTGCTCGCTTCATATCTTCAATTAACAAGCAGCCTAGATCGTAGCTCACCCCATGACGAACAAGGATACGCTGGATAACCAAGTCTTCACGGTGAGCTGGCATAGAATAAGCAGGGACTTGCCAGCCGCGCGAGCGTAATTTGTCGGCCAGGTCATAGAGCGTATAACCGCCAATATTTGCTCCCTCTTTCAGCTTCCATGCCAACGCAGGAATACCTTCATTGCTGTTCCCATCAAAGAGGATTTCGAAGGGGCCTAGTTTACTAATCTCATCTGCAATATGCTGCGCGGTAGCGTAACAGGCATTATGGATTTTGGCGTAACCTTCACGGCCAAGTCGCAGGAAGTTGTAGTACTGCGCAATGATTTGCCCGCCGGGGCGCGAAAAATTGAGCGCGAATGTCGGCATATCACCGCCGAGATAGTTAACGTTAAAAATGAGCTCTTCGGGCAAGTCTATTGCTTCACGCCAGACCACCCAGCCAGCTCCCAAAGGTGCAAGCCCAAATTTGTGGCCAGACGTGTTAATGGACTTTACTCTCGGGAGTTGGAAGTCCCACACTAGATCTGGCGCGCAGAACGGAGCCAAGAAGCCCCCACTGGCACCGTCAACGTGCATAGGAATATCCAGGCCGGTTTCTTGTTGCAATTGATCCAGCGCTTCGCTGACAGCTTTTACTGGCTCGTATTGGCAAGTAAAGGTAACGCCCAGCGTTGGTATGACGCCAATCGTATTTTCATCAACGCGTTTGATAACTTCCTCTGGGCTCATAATCAAGCGATCGCCTTCCAGCGGAATTTCACGCAGTTCAACATCAAAATAACGGGCAAATTTGTGCCAGCAAATTTGTACTGGCCCACAAATCATATTTGGTTTATCAGTGGGCAACCCTTCTGCCGCACGTTTTTTCCGCCATTGCCACTTAAGCGCTAGCCCGCCAAGCATTGCGGCTTCTGAAGAGCCAATCGTCGAGCATCCCATGGTTGTTTCTGGCGAGGGTGAGTTCCAGAGATCTGCTAACATCCTAACACAGCGTGCTTCGATCTCCGCAGTTTGTGGATATTCATCTTTATCGATCATGTTTTTATCGATTGAAAGATCCATCAAATTACGAATTTCATCATCAACCCACGTTTGGCAAAATGTTGCCAGGTTCTGGCGGGAATTTCCATCAAGCATTAATTCGTCACGAATGGCGCTAAATACATTGTGAGGATTCCGTTCCTCATCGGGAAACCCGGATTTCGGCAACGATGTCGCCAAGTCAATTGATGCATATACATCGTCATTATCATTACGTGCATTTAACCCTTTGACATCCATCGTACTACCCCCAGTTTTTTATATGGATCACGTTTACTGCTCAAAGATCAGCTAAAACCACCCTACCAAACCATCAACATTTACTATACCTACATAGATGGTGCTTTTAGTCTATGACAAAATCTTAAAAATGAAAAATCGTAAGTATGATTTAAAAAATTATTTCGCCAGCAAACGTCTATCCATCTGAAAATGCTAAAAATATTACCAACCAAGGCGTGACATCTCTTTCTCATAGCACCCAACGGGTAGAAAAGTGGTTTAATAACGAGTATAAGAAAATATACCAACTCATCAATAGATTAAAAACCTTGACGCTACAAACATCCAAACAATGGCTCCCATATTAATCTACACAACGGTATAGGATTATCTTCAAGGCCATAGCACGATATGACCACTCAATAAAAACAACTTAAGCCACTGTTTTACAATAAGGCATCATGAGTGAAAAAGGTATTTTATCCAGCCATCATTTAATGAATACTGGGCAACTCGACCAAGAATTAGAAAGATAAATATTCAACAAGCAACCATTTGTGCTGACGAATAAACAACAGTGCTATAATGGAATAAGTCAAGACATGAACATACAGTATGGCATGACCTAACAGGTCCCATAAAAAGGCATTTTCCTGACATACTCTCAGCTTACTGAAAGTGTCAAACAAATACCTAAAGGAGTAGCCTTGTTGCTTTCGCTATTCGTAACGCTTATTTAGGCCGGTGGCGTAGCTCATTAAGCACTAACGTAAAGAAACTACGAATTTCGTTCATTTTGGGTCGTGCTTCTTTAATCAGCGTATCGAAAGGTTCTAGTTCGCGCTCTTGCGCTTCTCTTTGTGCAATTTCTTCTCTTATTTCTTCAATGAGCTCGGAAGAGTCATCCAGCATGGCCTTGAGTTCAGCGGTCGATGTTGACACTAGCTCGTGTTGATGGGTCATGGGTGTTTCCTCAAAACAGCGTGGTGAGCGCAATCAGGATAGCTGGCACGGCAATAAATACGCCTAATACCCAAGCAGCGGCGAGTGCTTTTCTTTCTGAGGCGGCACGGCCTAGCCACTCGGCACCTTTAACAGGCAGTGGTCTTAAAAACGGTAGGCCAAAAATCACCACGACGGCAAATAAATTAAAGAAGAGGTGAACCAGTGCGATTTCCAGCGCCAGTATGGCAGTTGCCCCAGTGATTGCGGTGGCCGCAAGTAGCGCGGTAAACGTCGTGCCAATATTGGTGCCCAATGTAAAAGGGTAAATCTGCCGTAAAGAGAATGCGCCTGACCCAGCTAACGGCACCATTAAGCTTGTGGTGGTAGAGGAAGACTGGACTAAAAACGTCACCACAGCACCAGAAGCAATACCGGCGACGGGGCCACGTCCAATGGCGTTATGCATAATGTTTTTTGCCTGCCCTACCATCAATACTCTCAGCAGTGCGCCGATATAACGAATCGCTAAAAAAATCACGGCAATACCAAAAATAATCATGGCAACGCCACCGGCAATCGTGGGCAGGTTCATGGCGACACTTTCAACCGAAGAGGTAATCGGCTTTGTTGCCATCCCGACAATATTAATACTGCCCATGGAAAGGTCAGCATCACCGTAAAACAGAAACGCCGTAGCGTTCGACAGCTTTTCAAGCGGATGAAAAATAAGCTCAATGGGCAGAAAAATCGCCACGGCCAGCAAGTTAAAAAAGTCATGCACCGTTGCGGCAGAGAACGCCCGCCTAAACTCGGCTTTATCACGTACGTGGCCAAGGCTTACCAATGTATTGGTGACAGTAGTACCAATATTGGCCCCCATGATCATGGGTACCGCCATAGCGACAGGCAGGCCGCCCGCCACAAACGCCACGATAACGGAAGTAACGGTTGAAGATGACTGTATCAGGGCCGTCGCGACAATCCCAATCATCAAACCAACAAAGGGGTTGGTGGCAAATTCAAACAACTGAGCGGCATGGCCGCCCGCGGCAATCTTAAAGCCATTACCTATGATGGATACGGCACAGATTAGGAAATACACCAGCAATGCAAGCGTGAGCCACTGCCTTAGCGTGCCCTTGCGCCGGACTTTTATTCTGCGACCCTGGCTTGGTAAGACCTCTTGCACAGCACTATTGATATTTTCGGCCATTGCCACATCCTCTTGGAAGGAAGAACGCACGTATAACCCACCCACTCCTGCAAAGAGTGGCGTCTATAAGTGACATAGGCGTGACAACGGCGTGGCACTATCGTGTTAGAGCGAACGGTATTGGATCGAAGAGAGGTTGTTCACAATGGGCAACATCAAGCGAATGCTGCTACTTCCTGGAAGCGGCATCCCATGTAAGTTACCCACGCTTGAACAATCGAAAGTGCTTTTTACCTTTTTGTACGATCCAGTATTGGTCAAAAAGCGCGAATGCTTGACTTAGCTGCCCTTGCTCGGCGCGCTCGCCATTGATACGTACAGCGTTCTGGTCAATCAATTCACGGGCCTGCCGCCTGGATGAGGCGAGTTCGCTTGCCACCATAGCTTCTTCCAGCGTCTGTCCAAACGCTACGTCTTGGCAGCGTAGCCCATCAAGTTCAAGTTGCTGTAGCTCACTACATGAGAGCGCAGCTACTTCACCACTGAACAGCGCCTGGGAAATACGCTGAGCAGCAGCCAGCCCCTCCTCGCCATGCACAAAGCGGGTAATGGTTTCAGCAAGTACACGCTGCGCTTGGGGCTTGCCAGCGGCCTGCTTGTCTTCTGCTTCGATTGCGTCGATGTGATCGCAATCCATGAACGTGTAATAGCGTAAAAAACGGTAAACGTCAGCATCATCCGTATTCAACCAGAACTGGTAAAACTGGTAAGGCGAGGTCTGTTCCGGGTCGAGCCATACCGTGCCGCTTTCCGTTTTACCGAATTTGGTACCGTCGGATTTGGTGATCAACGGCAGCGTCATACCGAACACCTGCTCGCCGTTCAGGCGGCGTGTGAGGTCGATACCACTGACGATATTGCCCCACTGGTCGTTGCCACCCACTTGTAACCGGCAGCCCAACGTCTTGTTGAGGTGGGCAAAGTCATAGGATTGCAGCAGCGCATAGCTGAATTCAGTAAACGACATGCCCTGGTCAGGCCGTTCAAGACGCTGACGAACGGATTCACGGTTAATCATCGCATTCATCGAGAAGTGTTTGCCCACATCGCGAAAGAAGTCGATCACGCTAATCTGGCCAATCCACTCTGCATTATTAACCGCTTTCAGGGGCGCTTCGAGGTGCGGGGCCATCAACCAATAAATCTGTTCGCTTAAGGCGTTAACCCAACCCTCAACCGTTTCGGGAGAGTTAAGCGAACGCTCCGCCGCCTTGAAGCTGGGATCACCAATCAAGCCGGTGGCCCCCCCGACCAACGCCACACCTTGGTGGCCGGCATCCTGAAAGCGTTTGAGCATCAATAAGGGCACCAAGTGCCCGATATGCAGGCTGCCCGCCGTGGGGTCAAAACCGCAGTAAACGGTCTGCGGTGATTCGAGCAGAGCCTGAAGCTCATCCAGGTGAGTTGTCTGCGCAATCAAACCACGCCGTTCAAGGTCGTGAAGCAATGCCTGTACAGTCATCATGCTCGCCTTTTTAGCCATTAGAGAAGATGGTCATAGGCTAAAAGTTGGCGGCGCAATCCGCGATATCCCTAAAGGGATAGAAATCAGGATTGGGTGACGGGCGGTGCGGTAATGGCATGATTGATAAACAGGCCAAAGATCTCGCTTAACGACGCCACACCCAGCTGGGCGTAAATACGTTTGCGGTGATTCTTGACCGTACCTTGGGTGATCTGCAGGCGCTCGGCAATCTCTTCGGAATCCAGGCCCTGCACCATCAAGGCAGCCACCTGCTGTTCACGGTGGGTTAAATGCGCCTGCCCAAAGCTGCCAATGGCCTGGTGAATGTGCTGGCTAATCGGCTGATCGGGCTGCAAAGGCTCAGAAAGATACAGCGGATTATTGCCCCACTGTTTGCGGCACAGCGCGGCCAGCAGCTCAATATACAGCTCAAGGTAGTGGGCATCGGAGGAAGAAAACCCGCCACTCTCCGCCAACAATCCCAAGTAGATAACTATCCAGCGGGCATCATCCAGACGAATGGCGAGACAAAGTTCATCCTGCCAGCCGGTTCGCTGATAGAAGTTGCTGGCATACTCGTTATACCCGGCAGGCGGTACCACATCGGCCATACACAGCACACCTTGGCGCGGTGCCTGGTCGAGCGCTACCAGAAAAGGGTCCTGCTGGTAATCCTGTAGCAAGTAACGCTGAAAAAGCAGCTCACGGCGCTCGGGAATGGAATCGAACAGGTAGATAGGGTGTTTGTCAGGCCGGTACCCAATGATCACCGCACAGTCAAAGTGGATAATGGTTTTGAGAAGCGCCGTCAGCTGTGAGGTGAAGCTCACCGTGTGCAGCGCATCAATCGTCTGCGTTAACGCATGCGACATGGCGTCTTTAAAGAGAGTAGGCATACGTATTAAACGGTGGCTGTGGCAGAGGACGTTCAGTATGCTTTAGTCCGCGCTCATTTATAAGACATTCACACGGTAGATTTTATGACCGACTCTCTCAGCAAGACAAAATCCAGCTTTTATCGACGTCTTTATGTGGCTTACCTGATCGACCAGGGCGTCGCTAGCGTACCTGCGCTCGTAAGCGCCTGCGGCATGCCGCGTCGTACGGCTCAGGATACGATTGCGTCACTTGCCGAACTGGACATTGAATGCCAGTTTCAACCAACCCAAGGCGAGCGCCATAACAGTGGTGAATACCGAATTATCAGTTGGGGGCCAATTGACCCTTCCTGGGTCAAAAATCAGGCAAAACGGCTGGCCGAGGCACTGGATTATCCTGCGTTCACATTTTGATTGCCTGCTGGTTCAGATGCTCAATCGCGCCAGGCAAGCCGAGCAGCATTTAGCGTAACGCTTAATGAACTGGCGACCATGGCCAGTACCGCCACCAGCGGGGGGATGGCCATCACGATCACCAAGCCCAGTGCTAGCGTGTTATAGACGGCCGACAGGGTTAAATTCTGCAACATGACACGCCGAGTTGCCTGAGCAGTGGCAAGCCCCTCAACCAGGCTAGCAACACCCGGTTTCAGTAAATGCGCAGCTGCACCTTCACGGGCGGCATCACTGGCGTTGAAAGGGGCTGCCCCAATATCGGCAGCCGCCAGGCTTAAGGTGTCATTAACCCCATCGCCCACAAACAGCGTAGGCCCTGGCAGCCCCTGAACCAAGCGGGCTTTCGCCTCCGGCGAACGCTCTGCAAAACATGCATTCGGCGCCAGCCCAAGGCGCTCAGCCACCGCCTCAACGGCGCCAGGCCTATCTCCACTCAGCATGACCACCCAGTAATCGGCTTGCAGTGATTGAATACTCAGCGCGGCATCCTCATACGGCGTATCTTCAAGATAGAAGCTGCCTAGCCAGCCCAAGGCGTCCGCAAGTACCACTTCAGAGGCGGCAAGTGAGGTATCCGTTTCATGTTCAGGTAGCTCAATACCCTGGCTATTTAAAAAGCGCTGGCTGCCGAGCCAAATATCGCCATGTTCTGGCAAGTGAAGGTGCACCCCTTGCCCAGGCACCTCTTCTATCACCTGGGATTGCCGAGGTACGTATGTCGGGTCAGAACCCGCCCAACGCGTGAGCGCTTGGGCCAAGGGATGCTGGCTGTTGGCTGACACTTGATACAACGTGGCTTTAACCGCTGGCTCGGTCGCCCCTTCACGGCTTGCCCAATGCACTAGCACCGGTTCGCCCTTCGTTAACGTGCCGGTTTTATCCAGCGCAATGGTTTTTACTCTCGCCAGCGTTTCAAGCGCTGCCGGGTCGCGCAAGGCGATCCCCTGGTTTAACAGTCGGCCGCTCCCCGCCAGGCTTGCCAATGGCACGGCCAAACCTACGGCACAGGGACATGCAACGACCAGAACTGAAAGCGCTCGAACGGCGGCATCTTCAAGGCCAAGCCCCAATAATAGCCCCACCGGCAGAGTAGCTAACCCCAGTATCAACGCCACGGGGCTTAACCAGGCAGCAAAGCGGTCGGCGAGTTTTTGCAGTTCGCCCTTTTGCGTCTGGTAATGGCGCATTTGGTCGCGAAGACGATCCAGACGCCGCTCGCCCAAAGCATGGGTGACCGTCATACTGACATCAGCGCTGCCTAGTAACCGACAGCCGGCATAAACCGGCTCGCCTTTAGGAAAGTGACGAGGCGTACTCTCCCCTGTCAGCGATGCGGTATCCACCCACGCGGCTTCTTCCAAAATGCCGTCCAACGCAATAAGCTCACCTGGCGTTAGCATTACGCTGGCACTCGGCTGAACCTCCGCCAAGGGTTTCACCTGCCACTTGGCGCCCTCCCACACCAGCGCCTCATCATTTGGTTGGGGCAAGACATCAAGGGCTTTTAACCCGCGATGACGGCACAGCGTTTCCACTAGCCGCCCGCCCAGCAAAAGCACAATGAGCATGACGGCCGTATCAAAATACACCTCGGCAGAGCCGCGCCACAAAAGCCCGAATGACACCATGACCGCAGACCAAACGCCGAGAGTAACCAGCACGTCCATGCCCGGACGTTTGGCACGCAGCGTGCGCAGGCCCGCCCGATAAAACGGCCACCCGGCAAAGGTCACAACGGGGATAGAAAACGCCCCCGACACCCAAGCGACGACCCACTCAACCGTTGAGTTGGGCAACGCTCCTGCGTAAATCAACAGGGATGCCAGCATGGTCCACATGCCAAACACGGCCCCTACCAGCAGGCGTAAACTCAAATAGCGGCTTTCCTGCTCAAGGCGCGCATGCGCGTCCGCACTGGGTTCCAGCTCGGTTAATCGATAGCCTAGGCGTTTTACTTTAGGGGCCAACGTGTCGAGCGAGATAGCCTCAGCGGCGCCTTTTACCCATAGCGTGGCGGTTGGGTAGTGAACGCTGATGCTCTCAATCCCCTTTCGGTGGCGAAGCACGCCCTCCACGGCGAGCGCACAACTGGTGCACCACATGCCGTTTAGCGTGTACAGCGCTTCTTTGGCGCTTGGCTCCCCCTGCGCCTGCATCGGTGGCTCTTTACCGCTTACAGACAAGGCGGTAAGCCAACCATCGGCCCGGCGACAAACACCACGCCCAAGGCAGAAAACACGTATAGCCATGCGGACACAAAGGCATTAAAGTGCTGCCGCCCTTTATGCTGTTTAGCTTCCTGAAAACACCCCCAGGCAAGCCCGGCCAATAGCACGGCGGTTACCAGGCTCAGCAACAACAGAGTGATATTGATATGGTTAAATGCACCCTGGTCAGGCTCAGGCGGCACCACAGCGCAGGCAACCGATAGCCCGCCGTAAATGGCGACAAACCAGATGCTCCAAAGCGTCAACCCACCTACAAAATGGCCCGGATGAGTAAGATTTAATCGCTGCACGATTGCTTTCATCGCTTAGCCTCCAATCACGCGCGGTAGCACGGCCAGCGCAACAACCAATATCCAGAACACCACCACGTTATAGCGCCAGAAATAAGCGACGACTACCGGTTCAAACGGCGCATGCAATCCCACATAGCGGTAACCAACACGTAAGCCCTGGAGCAGGGAAAGTACCGCCCCCAAGGCGCTATGCAACAGCGCGTAGTAGAGGCCTACCATCAGAATTGCATCATGCGACGTTTCAGTAACCGCCAGATTAGCACGCACCATTACCCATAAAATCAGCGCAAACTGAATGCCGCCCAATAGCGCGGCGCCGTAAAAGTTAAACGCCAAGCCACGCTCTTGTTGCTTACGCAGTCCCCGTACGCTTTTCTCCATTAACGCCGCACCACCCATTAATGCGCCACCCGCTATGACAAGCGCTATTAAGGAAAGCGGCGATGTCTCGGGCATCCGCCATTCAGGCGATATCGTCCATAGATAGAACCAGCCAAATAGATAAGATAGAAAAAAAGATCCATTGGCGATCATTGCGGTTGTCATGGCCCAAACGCCGGGGCCATCCATGGTTCGGGAGTGCAGCGGTGGGTCGCCAGGCGTAACATTAGCGTTAGGCGCCGCTTTAGGATGGACCCCGTTCTCCCACGACCAGCGCAGCAGGAAAACGACCGCCACCACTGCCCCCAAACCGGCCAACGGGTACCAGCGCAATAACAGGCTGATACACACTATCGCAAGCGCCATAGCAGCAAAAAGCGGCCACCAGGAGTTACTGGGCACATGAATAACTTCACGCACTTTGCCGGTTAGCGGGTCGGTGCCCCACATCTCGCGGCGGCCGTGGTCTGCTGAGGCCAGGCCGTGTTTGCCTTCTTCCATCTCCTGCGGCAACTCAGGATGCTCCCAAAGCGGGTGGCGTGTTTCAACAGGAGGCAAGCTGACAAAGTTATAGGGAGTCGGTGGCAGTTTATTGGCCCACTCCAGTGTATCCGCATTCCATGGATTGGTTTTGGCGGGTTTGCCGTAGCGAAAGTGCAGCGCGATATCAATCAGCACCATGGCGAACCCTGCCGACATCACAAACCCGCCGATGGAAGACAACAAGTTAAAAATATCCCAGCCCAATCCCGTGTCATAGGTATAAACCCGCCGGGGCATTCCCAAAAGACCTGTCCAGTGCATAATCAAAAAGGTGGCATTGAAGCCAATAAACACCAGCCAGAAGCCCCATTTGCCAATCGTTTCAGAGGGCATCCGCCCTGAAAAGAGCGGCAACCAGTAGTAAAGCCCGGCCATTAACGGGAAAAGCATGCCGCCTACCAGTACATAGTGCATATGCGCCACGACAAAGTGCGTGTCATGTACCTGCCAGTTAAAGGGCACTAGCGCCAACATAACGCCGGTTAAACCACCGCACACAAAAATGACCAAAAATCCGACGATCCATAGCATCGGGAGTTTCATTTTGGGTTTACCAAGCCACAGTGTGGCCAACCAGGCAAAGATTTGAATACCGGTAGGTATCGCCACCAGCATACTGGCAGCTGAGAAAAATGCCTGAGCCAGTTGGGGGATCCCCACCGTAAACATGTGGTGGACCCATAGCCCAAAGCTAATAAATCCCATCACGGTAATGGCGAATACAACCCAGCCGTAGCCTACGATAGGTCGACCGGCGAAGACGGGGATCAGCGTCGAGACAATACCAGCAGCCGGCAGAAAGATGATGTAAACCTCTGGATGGCCAAATAGCCAGAACAGGTGCTGCCAGAGTACCGGGTCGCCGCCGCCTGCGATGTCGAAAAATGGCATGCCTACTGCACGCTCAAGCTCCAATAAGATACTGCCCAGAATAAGGGGGGGAAAACCCACCACAATCATCAGCGCCATGGCCAAAATGTACCACGCAAACAGCGGCATCTTGTGCAGCGCCATCCCTTGGGTACGGGTTCGTAGAATGGAAACCACCAACTCTACCCCGGCTGAAAGCGCCGAAATCTCAACGAAGGTGATCCCCAACAGCCAGAAATCGGAGCCGAGGCCTGGCGAATACTCGCTACTGCTAAGCGGCGTGTACATAAACCAGCCGCTGTCCGGCGCCATTTCCAGCACCATGCTGAAAGAAAGAATGATGCCGCCAAACAGATAACACCAGTAGCCCAGCGCGGTTAACCGCGGGCACACGAGGTCACGCGCGCCAATCATCTTGGGGATCATATAGATCGCCAAGCCTTCCAAAATGGGGATGGCGAACAAAAACATCATCACCGTGCCGTGCATGGTGGTGACTTGACTATAGATTTCGGGCGTTAAAAAGCCTTGATCGGGTGTCGCAATCTGCGTGCGAATCAGCATCGCCAAAATGCCGCCAAACAGAAAGAAGGCCATCCCGGTGACCATAAATCGAAGGCCAAGCGTGGTGTGGTTAACTATGGTTAACGCTTTTAAGCCAGGAGGATTTGCCCATACCTCTGCAAGGTCATTGTGTAACTTTTGAAGGTCTTCAGGGCCAGTTGCGTCGCGATCAATCGTTGTCATGGGGTCAAGGTCTCCAGCCAAGCACCCAGGGACTCCAAGGTGGCAGTATCCATATAGTTATGAGATGGCATTTTGTTACTCGGCTTAAGCGTTTGGTGATTTTCCAACCAGTAGTGAATAGCGCCCTCCTCCATGGGGAGCGTGCCCGCGCCCAGGGTATAGCGCGCACCAATATCAGAAAGATCAGGCCCAATAGTGGAGGCAGAGAGTCCAGCAACGCTATGGCAGCTGGCACAGGTAGATGCAAACTCATCCCGCGCTTGGGCAAAGTCATCATTTGCAAGTGCCCGTTCGGCCAAGCGCTCTTCCTGCCGTTCAGCGAGCCACGCGTCATACGCTTCACGTTCTACGGCTTCAACGTAAAACTCCATATTCGCATGCTGAGCACCGCAAAACTCCGCGCACTGACCACCAAAGACGCCCGGCGCATCGGCCTCAAGACGAACAACATTGGTGCGCCCGGGTAACATATCGATCTTGCCACCTAGCCTGGGCACCCAAAAGGAGTGAATAACATCAGCGGAGGTAACGTGAAAATCTACAGGTTCCCCCGCAGGCATGATGAGCTGGTTCGCGGTGACGACTTCTCCGCCTTCTGCTCCCGGGTAGCGAACTTCCCACCACCATTGATGGCCGATCACCTCAATCACTTCAGGGGGCTGGCCCAACGGTAGCGGCAACATTCGCTTGCCAGTCGGCACCCCAAAAATAAGTAACGCTGTAACGCTCAAAACAGGCAGTAAGATGCCCCCGCCAATAATCCAGCGGCGAGCAATTTTGCGCTCCTCTTGAGGCGTACGTTCCTGGTATTTACGTTTGAAGGTATAAAGCCATAACGCCACCACGCCAATCAGCACCACTGTGGCAAATGTCAGCATTATCCACCAGATTAGGACCACATCGCGTGCAGCTTGCCCAGCGGGGTCTAGAATAGACATATCACCCGCGCAGCCTGTAAGACCTAACGTCAGAGAGCCCAGCAGGGTGAGCATGCACCGGTTGACCCGCTGCGGCACAGCACGTTGAATACACAGCAAGGCGACGTGATACAAGTAGCGTTCCCTCATTGTTTATTCCTTTTTTCTGCCCACAGGAAGTGATAATGGCAAACTCCAATAGGCGTAATATCAAAAGTCGCGCTTCTATTTCTGGCCACCCGCTGCATCCGCTGATGGTTCACTTTCCCGTGGCTGCACTGATGGCCCTGGTAGCCTGCGATTTGGGATACTGGTATACCGACGATCCTTTCTGGCTGCGCGTAGGTTTGTGGCTGGCGGGTATAGGGGCACTTGGGGGCTGGCTGGCGAGTATCGCAGGCACCATTGACCTGGTGAGCGTAGGCCAAATTCGCCGTCTCATTACCGGCTGGAGCCACGCTATTGTCGCTGTTGTCATGCTCTCGCTTGCTTCGCTTAACTGGCTGATCCGGTTTAGCGAACCAGAGTTGGTGCTGCCCTGGGGCATTGCAGTTTCTGTGGTAACCGCCGGACTGGTAGCGCTGGCTGGCTGGCTGGGCGGCCAACTCGTGTATGAACACGCCGTCGGTGTCGAAGTTGAAGAGTGATGCGATAGTAGTCATGGCGGGCTAGCTCCAATCCAGCGGCTTGGCTAATACCAGCCCAAGCACGCAAAGAATGCCCGCCAGGGCCACCAAAAACGCGAGTATTAAAGCCGTTTTTACGCCTTTATAAACCCCCATTTCCAGACGTAAAATTAGCCAACCATAGGCGCCGTGGGCAGCCACCATGGCAACAACAGCACCCAACTTGAGCACCAGCCAGCCGCCCACCAAACCATGCAAGATAAAGAGAAGCGTGCCGGAAAATATGGCAATTAGCGCTGCCGGTGTTGCCACAGAAATATAAAAAAACCGGGGCATGGGAGGAGAGCCCTGCGCAAAGCCTGCGTCTTTACGGAGTTGCAGCGTATAGCTGAGTAACGCAGGCAGATACAGCAGCGAGCCGCACCAGACAACAAGCGAGGCTATATGAAGAAGTTTTAGCCAAGGCATTGAGGCTTCCTTGCATTGCGTTAGGCTTAGTGAAAGAACACTCCACTAACCTTAGTCAACGCTCGCCACTCTGGCTAGCCGATTTACCTTAGGGTGATTTCGTAACCCGTGAATTTACGAAGATTAATCACTCCACTATCAAGGATGAGATACTGTCCTTTAATGCCTTGTAACACGCCTTCGACCAAGGGTTGTTTGTCAAAATTATGGGAAGTCACTTTGCGTGGAAACGTCTCCACCGGGTAATCAAACGTGTAGGGCGTTTCATCCAGCTCACGAATTGCGTCATTGCCATGCTGGTCGCGCAGCTGATTCAAACCGCCATCAAGCGTTTCCAACAGGCGATCACGTTCGGCAATTAAATCAAGCGTCTCCACCTCCCCTTTCAGCATAGCCCGCCAATTGGTTCGGTCGCTTACCTGCTCTTTGAAAAGCATCTCGACGAAACCTGACTGCTGACGCGTGTCGACCTCAAGTATGGGAAGCGCCTGGATAGCGCCCTGGTCCATCCAACGAGTCGGCATCTGTGTTTTACGGGTGATGCCAACTTTTAAGCCCGATGAGTTCGCCAAATACACGATATGCGGTTGGAAACAATGCGTTTCGCCCCACTCAGGCTCGCGGCATGTGCCTTGAAAAAAATGGCACGTCTCAGGCTTCATGATGCAGGTATCACACTGCGCCAAGCGCTTGAAGCACGGATAACAATGCCCTTGAGCAAAGCTTTTTTTAGTCGCTCGACCGCAGTGAGTGCAAGCAATAGCGCCGCTCCAATGAAGCGATATCGGCTTGCCTACGCGCGAATTGAGGGGGATGTGCTGATCCCCAGCACGCAAATGGTAACTCACCTGGTCGCCCGGCCGGTCAGGCAATACGACCGACATCTTGCGTAAACACCCTTGCACTGCCTGTTCAACCACGCGTTGCATCCCGTCCCAAACCTGCCATTTCTGGCGTAACACCTGCGCCAGAAGACGCCGCTCCACACGTACGCTGCTCCAGATAACCCACGCGTTTCTCTTCAGGCACGTTATTTTCAGCCTCAAAGCGCATCACCGCTTCCAGACACAGCTCTGTTTGCTCAGCGGTAAGAAAGCGACCGTCGGGCCACTTACGCAGCGACACCGCTTGCTTAAGGCTTTCATAAATCGCAGGTGTCATTTGGTTGATCATTTTATCGAACGTCATATCGCTCATTACGGATCTCTTAATCTGTTTTCAAACGGCGAGACGAATAATACACGCCAGTAATAAGCCCGACGAGGAGCCCACCTAAATGTGCTTCGTTAGCGACATTGCCAAAACCTACCCAACTGGCCATATCGGTCATGGTGAACACCATCCACCCCAACATAAACACAACCAGCATTTGAGGAACGAAAAAACCACGTTGTGGCGCACGTCGCGACATCACCCAAACATGCCCTAGCAGGGCATAAACCACGCCCGACATACCGCCAAACAGCACGGTTCCGGTAAAATATTGCGCAAGATTAGCGCCGATACCCGCAACTAAAAGCAAAAGCAGCATGGTACGGCTGCCTTGTAGCACCTCCACTTGGCGCCCAAAGTACCATAACCACATAAGGTTGAAGATCAAGTGCATCCAGCCAAAGTGCAGGAATGCCGGTGAAAGCAGCCGCCATACCTGCCCGTTTATTAGCCCATCGGTTAAGCTGCGATATACAAACTGATTGCCCGAAATTTCTATCGGTACGATGGTTAACGCCATCACGACGCTATCACCCAACACCCCCGTTAACGCAAATATCACAAGACTAATAGCCATCGCGATAGCGGTAACAGGAACATGGCGCAAGGTGGTTAGTATATTGCCGGATGCGTAGCGGCGATTGGCGGGCTGATCAACAATAAGTGCTTCGCCACGCTCCCAGCGCGCTACCAGGCTTTTAAGCTCTGCGTGCTGACGTGGGTCGGCTATCCAAAGCAGAGGGCCCTCGGCTTCTTCTGTAATGCGATGCCCAATTCGATAGTGCCAAAGTGCTTTACGCAGTTCCTGCGTATCAGCATCACTTGGTAAGTGCATTACGGGGTGCATAAACTCTCCCTATTGAGGCCCTCGCCTTTGAAAACCAACCCCTTCATCGACTATTGCTGCATGAAGACAAATACCATGAGAAAAAAAAAAATCATGGCCAAAAAAAACCGGCGGAGGGGGCCGCCGGATAAAGCAAGGGATCATTCAAGGGAACACCTACTCTGATGGCCGACCGCACAGTTAGTTCAGCAGTTTTATAAAAAAAATGTAAAGCCTTGTATATTAAGACAATATAGGTTAATAAAAATCGTTTCCATATAAATTGGCATGGGAACGTTCTTCTTTAATCACTTCTACCCAAACGAAATTATCTGCATTCAGCGGTGTTTCGCCGTCCCATCGATAGGCGACCAAACGGCCATACTTGACAGCACTATAATCCAAACACGCAATATTGGGAGCAGGTAACGCAGGAATACCTTCACACCAGTAATGGCCGATAAACAGGGGCGGCTGCTCCGGCCCATAGTAACTCAAACGCTGGCGCTCGTTTTCGGTTAATAGACGTGTTTCCAGGTCGCCAGGCAAGTGATCGGGTTGAAAAACCACATCACCCCAACGGGTTGGATTAGCGGCCCAAAAATGCGCCCGAAAGCTTTGCCGTGTATAGCCATCGCCTGAATGAATCGCGATACCGCCAGGCAAGGGAATGTTGGCCCCACGGGTTAATCGGTCAATGATGCGATAGGCTTGCGTGCCAGGATCAGTAGATTCGATCAAAAATCGCGTATCCATATGGCCATCAGACAGGCGCTGTTTTAACTGCTCGATCAACCTATCGTCCCAACAGGCATGTACCACGCGAATACCGTCGATTTCTAAAAAAAGCGGCAGCGTTTTAAACCAGGCGAGCGTGTCATCCCACTCATTGGTGTAGTCCTGATACTGCGCCAACGTATCTTCCATGATGCGATTATGGCGCGGCGTATGCTCACGCAGCCAACGCTTATGGCTACCGGGTGGCGCCGGGTGCATATAGGCGAGTGCATTATGCTCGTGATTGCCCATCACAATATAGGCTTCGCCCTCCTCGACCATGCGGCGCGCAACGGTGACGGCGAGGCGAATACGTGGGCCACGGTCAATCAGGTCACCCAAAAAGATAACTTTACGCTGCGGATGGCGATAAACGCCACGCTGTTCGCGGTAACCCAGCATTTCTAACAAGGTGACTAGCGTGGCACCGCAGCCGTGAACATCACCAATCAGGTCGTAGCCTGTCATGCTTAATCCCCTAACCGGTGGCTCCAACCCAATTTACTGCGCAGCACATCATAGAAGTTATGTCCGATAGGGTGCACAAGCTGCACACGTTCGGCTTTGCGCTTTATCACCAGTACATCATCCGGCTTAGCAACCGCCCGGGTTTGCCCATCGCAGCTAATGTGCGGGTAGGTCTGGTTGGTTTCACCAATATGAATTCGAATCTCACTGGCGGCATCAATCACAATCGGTCGGCTGGAAAGCGTATGCGGGAACATCGGCACCAGCGTCACGACATCAAGCTTGGGATGCATGATGGGGCCTCCGCCGGAAAGTGCATACGCGGTAGAGCCGGTAGGCGTTGCGATAATCAAGCCATCGCTGCGCTGGCTGTAAACAAACTGACCATCAATAAACAGTTCAAATTCAATCATGCGGACGGCTTTACCCGGATGCACGACGACCTCATTTAATGCACCACCATTGCCGACCGCAACGCCATTACGATAAAGCACCGCTTCCAGCAAAAAACGCTGCTCAATTTCAAATTCGCCCGCCAATACTTCGCCCACTCGGCTTTCCAGCTCGTCAGGCGAGATATCGGTAAGAAATCCTAAGCGGCCACGGTTAACGCCTAACATCAGTGTCCCGCTGCGGCACAATGTGCGGGCGGCGCCTAACAGGCTACCGTCCCCGCCGATCACAATAACAAGGTCGCAAAGCTCGCCCAGCATCCGGCGACTGGCTTCCGGCTGCCCGTGTTGGGGAAGCGCCGTTGCCGTACGGTCTTCAATCAAAACGCTGTAATCATGCTCGACCAGATAGCTAATGAGCCGCTGCAACGAGTCGATGACTTTCTCGCTGCCCAAGCGCCCAATTAAGCCAATCGTTTTAAAGGGCCGTGAGTTTCCTTGGCCGGTTAGCGGCGCTGAAGTGGGTGGTGACGTGTTAGGCATGGGCGGCTCTCGCTAGCATCAGCCTGACATTATGGGGATACCGGGAGTATCGGGCAAATACGCCTAACCAAATCAAGAGAAACTCTTAGGCTGCCGCTACCTTACGTCGCTGGAGTAACCAGTGATTCAACCAGAGCGAGGCCGCCATGATCAGTGCGCCCAGCAGTAGTCGAACGATATCGGCCTCACGGCTCCAGATGACAAGATTAACCAATAACCCGGCCGGGATGAGTGCATTATTCATGATCGCCAAAGTACCGGCATCGACGCGGGTAGCGCCTTGGTTCCAGGCAAAGTACCCCACACCAGAGGCGGCCAGACCAAGCCAGGCAAGCACTCCCCACTGCAGCGGTGTGCTGGGTAACGCCGCACTATCGCCGAGCAATAAATAAGCCGGTAGTGCAACGACCATGGCGCCAATGAAAAACCATCCAAAAACGTTATGCCACGCAAGGTCAGCCGGCAAGTCTGCGGCCAAGCGGCGATACCCGACCTGGCCTAGCGCAAAGCAGAGATTGGCCCCCTGGACCACAAAAAAACCGAGCCAGAAGCCGCTGTCGATCCCGTCATAGCGAATGACAGCAGCCCCCACAACGGCCAATAGCGCGGTAAGTAAGTAGATAGGCGTGAAACGGCCAAACAACAGGTCATCCAGTAAAGCGATATACACCGGCGTAAAGATGGTGAAGAGCAGCACTTCTGGCACTGAAAGCAGCAAAAACGACTGATAAAGAAAGGTGTACATCACCCCAAGTTGAATGGCGCCAAGCGCCATCAGCGTAATACGCTGTTTGCCGCGTAGCAGGCTGGGGCGCAAAAAGGGTAAAAAAACCAGCATCGCCAGGGTTACCCGCACAAGCACCGCGAAATAACTATCGACCTGCCCCGCTAGATAAACCCCGATTAAAGAAAAGGAAAACGCCCAAAGCGCTGTCACGCTAATTAGATAGCCCACCGTAAACCTCGTTTCTTAGAAAGAGTTTACGCAAATTATACGGATTTCTTAGGGCCTGCCAACAGGTAAACCAACAACCAAGCAATAAGTTAACGACGCTGGAGCCACACAAGTGTATAGATAACCCCAGGCAGCCAACCCAGCAGCGTTAACACAATGCCAATAAGCAGGCGCGTGCCTCCCGCGCCGGTGAGCCCCAGCGCTAGCGGAGGGAGCAAAACAGCCAAGGCGAGATAGGCTGCCTTGAGTGCGCCTGGCTCGCTATCCGCACGCCTGGCCGAAGGCTGATCAGCACTTGAGTGAGGCTCGTCAAGCGTGATGTCAGGCCTTACAACTTGCGCATCGGGGTTGGCGACATGCGGATGGGGCGCTGACGATGGTTTAGGAGGCGTAAAGTGCTCTACCGCCACGTGCGCCTGCTCGGCAGGCGTTGCCTCAAGTGTCTCTTTTCGATGTGCCTGCTTATCAATTTTTTGCTCTAGTTCGCTGGCATCTTTCGCTAGCTCGTCGTGATAGCGCTCCCAATCCTCCCAATCATGAGGGGTACCCGACTTGGGCCGCTGCTCCCCTGCCCCGCGGGCTCGCTCCCAGGATTTTTCCTCAAGGGTATTGGGACGGTCAGATTCCCGCTCGACACCGACGCCTTTGCGGTTCAGGTATTCGCGTGCATCCATGTAAAGCTCCTTTGAGTCACGTTCAGCAAAGCGTTGAATAGGCGTGGCGTCCACCTACATCAACTACGCCTAAATCATCTACAGTGAGTAAATACGTTTAAGACGTTACTCACCCTATTATCGAATAACATCATAAACGTTGCACTTAGCCACGATGCCTTCGCCAAATGCTGCACACACAAGTAAGGTAAATGAAAGTGTGCGTAAGGAGTGCCAAGATGAAACACCCAAGCCCGCATATTGTCCGCGATATCATGTCCAAGGATTGTTACCGCGTTTCGCCATCTACCTCAATTACCACGCTGTCACAGGGGCTGGCACTTCATCGCCTGCCTGGTGTGCCGGTAGTCGATATGGCAGATCGATTAATCGGCTATATTTCTGAGAAAGATGTGCTAGGCCGTGTGCTTGACTGCTTATACCATGACCATGAGTCGCCACTGGTGGGTGAGCTGATGCGCGAAGAGGTGCTTACCACCACACCTAACAAAAGCATCACAGACCTTGCCCAGGAAATGCTCGGAGACAAACCCAAGGTTTACCCGGTGGTTGAACAACAGCGACTCGTCGGCATCGTGACCCGGCGCGATATTCTTATGGCCTTGTTAACCATTCGCCGCCATTGATAACAATGTGCGTATGAAAAAACAGTGGCG
>NZ_JBQSYD010000020.1:0-80744 GCF_052378905.1 Halomonas sp. AOP22-C1-8
AATCGCCAGCAGCGTCCTTCGTATGCGCCTGGGATAAGTGGCGCGCTAGCGCATGGCGTGCATGTCACGTTGTATGCGCTGCTGATCGCGCTACCAACGCTTGCCATCTTGCGCCAGTACGGCAGAGGCGGTGCGCTGGATATTTATGGCCTACCGCTTTTCAGCGCAGCCGAGCGCGAAATCCCATGGATAATAGCGACAGCCAACGCACTACATAGTCCGCTCGCCTGGCTGCTTTTAGCGCTGGTGGCTGGGCACGTGATAATGGCACTTATACACCGTACGGTGCTCAAGGACGGTGTGTTTTCCCGGATGGCCGGCCCGCTTTAGTGATAGACAGCCGTTTGTGCGAAGCGCTGGAGCAGCGCTACTAAATGATAACCATTAACGATACAATCGGGTTTTCGTAATCACCTTCTGACGGCCAGGAGTCCTCCATGTTCGAGGTCAAAGGCGCTACCTTTGCGATCAGCGGCAAGCCCCTTTTACAGCCCATTGAGCATACCTTTCAGCAAGGCAAGGTCTACGGCCTGATTGGTCATAACGGCTCGGGAAAATCGACTCTGATCAAGCTACTGGCCCAGCAGCAGCCGGTAAGCCAGGGCGAGATCTATTTTGACCAACGCTCGCTCAGTGCCTGGGGCAACCGGGAGTTTGCGCGCCAGGTGGCCTATCTTCCCCAGCATTTGCCCAGCGCCGAAAATTTAACCGGCCGAGAATTGGTCGCTTTTGGCCGCTACCCGTGGCACGGCCTACTGGGTCGTCATAACCAAAAAGATAAAGACGCGATTGACCGAGCCATCACGCTCACCCATACCGAAGCGTTTGCCGACCGCTTGGTCGATACGCTTTCTGGAGGTGAACGCCAACGCGTTTGGCTTGCCATGCTATTAGCACAGGGTAGCCGCTTTTTGCTGCTTGATGAGCCGCTGGCCGCGCTGGATATTGCCCACCAGATGGAAGTCCTCGCGCTTATCCGCAAGCTCTGCGATGAGCTCGGCCTAGGGGTTATTATCGTTCTTCACGATATTAATATGGCCTCGCGCTACTGCGATGAATTGATGGCCTTGCACAGCGGTCGCTTGCTCGCTCACGGCACACCAAGTGACATGATGAGTAACAGCACCCTGGAAGCTATTTATGGGTTGCCCATGCAGGTCATGCAACACCCTAACGGCGAGCATAATATCGCGGTCGCTCAATAAACGCGCTTTTGTAAAACGCACTGATTCGCAACTAACACTTCAACTGATAAGCATTATCGATTAAGCTGACTCCTTCACTTTCAACCTGCGCTAACGCCACATCGTTACTGTTTGCGCAAGTGTGCTTGAACTTTTACAAGTTCATGTCGGGAGTTTTGTTATGCCACCGCTAGCCCTGACCCACTCTGCCTGTACCTTGCCTTCGCTCGCTGACTGCTATCAGGGCGCACTTGTGCTGTTTACCCCGCCCTTGATTGGCGGCACGCCACCGGCCGGTGCAGTAAAGGCTTCGCGCTGGCGCAATGCAGCACTGCTGGAACAGGATCTGGAGCGCTACGCTGCTCGCTACCCGGGTGGCGACAAGCGCGCCATTACGTCGCTGTGGTCGAAGTGGCATTTCAGCGCGTTGACCGTACCTACCCTCGCTTCTCACCTGCTTCTTAACCGTGATCTACCGGTAGAGCTGGATGACGTACACGTCATTTTGAATGATGAAGGCTGTACAGCGCAGCTTTGGCTGCCCCATGAAGGCGCGTTGATGGACGCTCAGGATACCAGCGAACGTTTTGCCAAATTGATTACCCAGCACTGGGCGCCACTTATTGAACGCTTGTCCGCCATTTCAGGCGCAGCCCCCCGCGTGTTCTGGAGCAACGCCGGTGGCTATCTGGATTACTATGTGAAGGTACTTGCCGAACACCCGGAAGTGAACCAGGCGGCGCTTAGTGCTGCCCGAGCGCTGCTGGAATCACGCCATATTGATGGCCAGCGCAATCCGCTCTTTGAGCCGGTACGCACGTATACGCCCAAGGGCAGCGATGAGGTGAAGCAAGTACGCAAGCTTTGCTGCCTGCGCTATTTACTGGATGAGTTCAGCGTGTGCAGCAATTGCCCGCTGGAAGGGTGTGACCGAGTGGCCCGCAAACGAGCCACCTAACGGCTGTCTAACTGTATATTTTTTAACTTCAGATCTCTAACTTCAGATTTTTAACATCAACTGTTAATCTGAGTGACTGCATCCTGGCTTGCCAGATCGCGCTGCGCGCCGGTTAATTCTCTTAGCTGCCCCTGGGTCATTTCCAATAAACGGTCGGCATGCACGAAGTAGCTATCATCGTGGCTGATCGCAAACACCGTTTTGCCCATATCACGCAGGTGCGGCAATAGTTCTCGGTAGAACAACCGCCTGAACTGAGGGTCCTGGTCGGCGGCCCACTCATCAAGTAGTAAAATATCCCGCTCTTCAGCAATCGCCAGTAACAGTGCCAAGCGCTTGCGCTGCCCTTGGGAAAGCTGGGTATTAATGACCCGATTATCCTCCCACTTCAGCTTTTGCTGCATTTGTAACCGCTCAAGCCAGGTCGCTACCAGCACAGGGTCGGCATTTTTCCCGTCCGGCCCCATTGTCAGGTCAAACTGATGAAAGTCGGTAAACACACTGGCAAATCGCGCTCGAAACCCTTGCCACTGCGCCTGTGTGAGCGTCTGTCCATCCACCTTGATATGCCCGCTTTGCGGCTGATACAAGCCGGTTAACAAACGCGCCAGGGTGGATTTTCCGCTGCCGTTACCGCCAATCAAAAATACCTGCTCGCCGCGCTCAAGCGTCAGGTTAACGGGGCCAACGTGAAACCCTTCGCCCTGCTCACTGCCAGGATAGTGATAAGTCACATCCACAAGCTCAAGGCGCTGCCAGGCAGCAAAGGCGTCATCAACCGCAAAGCCCGGCTGATACTCGGCAAGCTCCAAACTTGCCAGCTTATCAAACGCGACCTGTGCGCTGATCAAGGTGGGCCAGGCGCCGATGGCTTGAATTAAAGGCGTGCGTAAGAACAGTAACGTCAATGCAAAGGTAGCGGCAACGGCAGGTGTCGCCCAGCCCAGCCCATTGGCCATGAAAAACACCACGCCAATGGCTCCCAGCATCATAATGTTGGACCAGTTCCCCGCACTTAGATGATACGTATCCGCGCGAATAATATGGTAGCGGTACTCACGCGCGTTGCGGGTGAAGGTGGCATCAAAGAAGCGCTGAGCCCGGTCACGGTTGAGCGCTAACTCTTTGCGCCCTTCAATGGCGGATTGGTAATCTTTGTAGAGACGATCTTCGCTTTCACGCACCAGGCTAAAGTGCCGATATACCTTCGAAATCAGCACCCAGCCCACCCCCATCGTGGCCGCAATCCATATCACGGTAATGACCACCATTTTCGGTGAAAGCCACGCCAAATAGGCGACCGAAGCAAGTGCCAACACGGCACCCTGCACAAGCTCAGGCAGGCGCACAAAACCAATGGTGATATTACGCACATCACTTGAAAGACTCGCCAGCAGCGTGGCATTACCCAACTGCTCAAGCCGCTCGATATCAGTGTCAAGAATGCGCTTCACAAGCCTTGTGCGCAGGTCATACACAAAGTAGTGCCCCAGCAGGGTAATCGCTAACTGGGTCCCCAGCGTCACAACGAGCAACACAAATAGCAAACCCAAAAACTGGGGCAGCGCTGAAAGCGGGCTGCCAACTTCAATCAAGCGCTGATTAATAAAGGCAATGACGCCAACCCCGAGGCCCGCGCTTAAAAGGCTTAACCCAATGGCCCCTAGAAATGGCCAGCGGTAATGACGAAAGACAACCTGCAACAACTCCATTAGCGCTTCCTGACAGAAAGATAGGCAGCAAATTGTGACGGACTACCTCGTCAAGTCAATGCGCAAAGTGATTTTCATTTGCAAATGAGGCGTTCATACGCAGCGACCAAACGGCCAATGAGCCAAATAGTAAATGAGCACCTACAGATCGACGCAAGAATCTACGAAAACACTAGCAGCACGGTACTGATAAGCGCGCCTAACGCGAAGGGCCAAAAGCGGCTATGGCGGTCTTCCGGCAACTCCTCTTTCAACACGTTAAGCACAATACCACCGGCCACGAACGCATAAAGCAGGCTGACAATGGGTTCAGAGACATCTACCGTTAACCCCAGTAGCCAGCCGACAACCACCGCCGTAGCCAGCACCCAACGGCCCTTGCTTAAGTAGACATCCCGGTGATGGCGCACCAAGCCATGGTCGTTGACCAGAAAGTGCGCGCTCATCGCCAGAAAGAAAAAGATAATGGCGGGAAGCTCATTATTGCGATAAACCAGTAAGTAGCCGATAAGCGCGTTATAAAGCGAAAAAGAGCCAATATGTATCCAAAAAACGCCTTTCAGCTTTTGAAAATTAACCGACTCATCCTGCTGACCTTTATGTGAGTGCTTTGTCGCGGCTTGCTCAAGCCCATAAAATACCGCCAGCCCAATGAGCGCCACGATATAGGCGTTATGCTCCAGCACCGCCAGCAGGCCGTGTGCGTTAATGGTTTCGTGAGCATCGCTTAGGGTAGGAAATATATGAATAAAGACATAAGCAACAGAGACGCCACCTGCTAACGAAAGCCAAGCGCTGCGAGGCACAGCGCTTAGCTTTCGAAGCCTGCTGGCAAAGATATGCACGGCGGCCAAACCGATAATAAAGGCGATCTGCAGGCCCATATATCATCGCTCCCTGCGAGGGTTTGGGCTTGAAACCTGGTCGCTTGAAACCCAGTCGTTTGAAACCTAGTCGAATAGGCTCATACGTTTGGTGACATTATCGCGCTTTACCCGCCAATGAAATAACGCTCCCGCCACGTGCAAAACGATTAACACCACAATGGCCCAGCCAAGACGTCCATGCCATGTGTAGAGCTGGTCAGAAAGCGCTGGGCGTTCACTGATCAGTGCAGGCAGTTGCCACTGAAAGAATTCAACCGGATACCCACCGCTGGCGGTCGCGACCCAACCCAGCAGCGGCATCACCACCAACGCCAAATAAAGCAGGTGATGCACGCTGGTACTGACAATACGCTCAAACGCATTCAAGGGCGGGTCGTGGTCAGGTACGACAAACGCCATGCGGGTCATTATGCGCAGGGTCATTAGCAGTAAAATCGTTAACCCCAGGGTTTTATGACTGGTATAAAGCAGGTTAGTGAACGTGTTGCCTACCAGCGCCACCGTGCGTTCATACCCTATCGTTCCGATGGTTAAGCCACTGGCCAAAGCAAGTAGTACGGCGACAGCCACCAGCCAATGCAGCACCCGGTGTGGATAAATGTAGTGATCCAATTCGTGCATTGAGCACTCCTAGCAGCAACGTTATATGGCGTTTAGTCTAGCTATATTAAGTCGATTAATCATTCAACGCTTTACACTTGATCTTATAGCGCCTCACTGGGAGCCGCTAGCTGCTCACGAATCAACTCGCCCAGGCGCCGGGCTGGCTCGGATGGCCGATGAGGCGCTCGGTGCAGCGCCAGCTCAATCATGGGCAAGGCGGGCAGGCCGCTACTTTCATCCAGCGGACGCAGTGAAGGTGTCAACATGCTGCGTGTCACCACGACAACGGCAAGCCCGGCAATGACAATCGGTGCCAACCCCGCCATCGACTGGCTGGTATACGCCACCCGCCAGTCACGCCCCTCGCCATGCAGTGCCTGCTCGGCGACTTCCCTAAACACATCAGCACCTGGTGAGTAAAGCGCCAGCGGGATAGGGTCGCTGAGTAACGGCTGCTGGTTAACGCCCACCGCCCAAACCAGCGGCTCGCGGCGGATAACATCGCCACCGGGTGAGTTACGTTGGCGCGTCACCAGGGCTAAATCAAGCTCAGCGGCTTTTACCTGTTCAACCAAGTGGGCACTTGTTCCGCAAATAACCTTAAGCCCCACCGCTGGATAAAGCTGGTGAAAGTAGGCAAATACCGACGGCAGCAGCGATGCGTAATCTTCTGGAATGCCCAAGGTCAGATCCCCGGTTACCTGCTGGGCCTGCATATCGCCCCATGCTTCGTCGTTAAGCGCCAGGATGCGCCGTGCGTGAGTAAGTAACCGCTCACCATCTGGTGTAAACCGGATACGCCGTCCATCACGTTCGTGCAGGCTGAGCGACAGCTGAGCCTCCAAACGCTGAAGCTGCATGCTCACCGTGGACTGCGTGTAATCCAGCCGCTTAGCCGCCACCGTGACGCTACCGGTATCGGCAATCGCCACTAGCGTACGTAGCAGCGTGAGGTCTAACGTTGGCGCCCGCATATATCACCATTATTGATTAAAACAATCATAAAAGATCGATATTGTGATGTGTTATTAACGAGTATGCTGCGTTGCATATGTTCCAGGCAAGGAGATCATCGATGCAACGTACACACTCCCCTATGGTGTTTCCTCGTTGGTATAGTGTTGGCGCCGCGCTAGTGGCTGTCATCCTGTGGAGCGTGGCCCCCTTGCTTGCTGAACGTGCTCACTCTTCTTCGCCCTTGCAGCTAACCGCTTTAACACTGCTAGCTGGCGCATTTGCCACACTGCCGCTAAGCCGCCGCGTTACTACCACTCACTGCAGCCTGAACTGGCAGTTAGGCATCTGGGTAGGTATTCCGTTGTTGATATTGGGCGCAGTAAGCACTTACTTTATAGGTATGCGCCTTGCGCCTGCGGCCGAGGCTGCGCTTATCACGTACACCTGGCCAGTACTTTTCGTGTTGTTAAGCCAGTGGAGCCGCTTTGGTCGGATACGCTTGGCCGGTATTACCGGGGCGCTGGTTGCCTTTTCAGGGGCTGCCATTCTGCTCGTGCCACAGGCATTAAGTAATGGTTTGGGAGGAGCAACGCTGGGTTATGGGCTCGCCTTGCTTGCCGCCTGCTGCTGGGCACTCTATTCATGGTTAAGCCAGGCCGCACCCGTGTGCATTACGCCACTTCTCCCTCGCCTGCTGCTGATTGCCTGCGCCATCGCGACGCTTGCCAGTATCGGAGTGGAAGGCCAGCTGGTTCTACCCAGCAGTGAAGCGCTACTGGCGGGCGTTGCGTTGGGGTTAGGGCCTTACGGAATCGCCATGGTAGCCTGGGATAAAGCCCTGCGCTGGGGGCATGCAAGCCTGGTTGGCAGCCTTGCCTATGGCGTGCCCATTTTAGCGGGCCTTTTGCTGGTACTTGCGGGCGTTAGCGTACTGGATTGGCGCTTACCCACTGCGGCGCTGCTGGTAGTGGTGGGCTGTTTAAACGCTGGCCGGTGAGACTCATCGCCATCCCCATGCCTGCTTATTAATTAATGAATAAGCAGCAGAGCAGGAGCATTGAGATACTGATTAGCTCCTGCCCCGCACGGGCTGTTTACTTCTCCAAACAGCCAATTACCTTACCGATTCTCATTGGCCTAAATAACGAGGCTCAACAATCCCTTTTAATTCCTCAACAGGGATCGTTAACTCAGGCTGCCCCATCACATAGGGAGCAATTTCGTACACGTTGTATTTTACCATCCACTCCTTTTCAAGCGGTGCCACGTTGGTGCTGTCAGTAAATGGCCAGCTGGACGCAAAATCCTCACCAACATCCTGCTCACTCATCCAGCGCTCATGCGCCTCGGCTAACGCTTCATCAAAACCCTCCTGACCGCCAGCCATGAGCATATCATCGAGAGTCACCACCTCATTCAAACGCTCATCAATGACCATGAACTGCGTGGATGGTAAACCGTGGGCCTGGCCTGCATAAATCACATAGCTATCAAGTTCAAGCACCAGAAGGTCGTTCTGACGGGAAAACACGCTGGCACTCAGCTGTGCTTCACTCGCCATCGGGTGAGGCAGCCTGGTATTGTCCTCTTCAGCACGATGAAAAAACTCATCCGCGAAGTGATCCCAGTCGTCAGCGGGCGTGTCGTCGCCATCGGTGATACCCAAGGCAAGCGCAAGCAGGCGTTCTTGCACCTGCTCTGTTAATGCGGAGTTATCAGGAAACGTTAATGCAGAGATCTTTACCGTTGAACAGTGCTCATCCTGACAATCAGGAGATGAATACTGCTTATCCAATGGCTGGTATGCGAGGGCGCTGGTATCGGCCGTTTCAGCATTAGCTGATTGGCAGACACTAAGCAGCAGAACCGCAGCGGGACATACACTCATTTTCCAACGAAGCATATTTTATCTCCATGTAAGGCATTTTGTCGGGCGCCAAGTTGAGTCTAGTCATACTTAAGCGCCCTTGCCCACCATGGAGAGAAACAACAGCTTAAAATAGCGTAATCAGTTACATATTGGGCTGCATTTGTGCCGGTTCAGCGGTTACGTCAAGTTCAAACAACCCGCTGCTCGCCGTGCTAAAGCCACGTGCAATGACCGTATAGGTACCCGGCAGCAATTGCTGTTGCAGTTGCGCATTGGTACCGGCACCACCATCGTCATCACTAACAGCGACACCTTCACCCTCAAGTTCCAGATAAGCATCAAAGTCGCTGGAGCGCATACCAATGGTGACTAATGAGCTTTCGGCTAGCTCAAGCTCGTACACCAGTGACTCACCGGTATACCAACCGTTTAACGTTTCACCAAGCGTGATTGCACCGCTGTTACGCAGCTCGACCCCTTCAGGTAGCTCTTGCGGTGCCAAGGTGATTCTGAACAAACCGCTATCACTGCCATAAGCAGTACGCGCCGTTAACTGATAAGTACCAGGCTCAAAAAAATCAGTAATACGGGCATTCAGGTTATCGCCGCCATCGTCATTTTCACGGTAATAGCCATCAGGACCTTCGAGCACCAGGTAAGCATCAATATCATCCGACATCATGTCAATCTGGTACATGCCCGCTTCTTCAATTTCAACCTGATAGCTAAGATCCTGGCCGCTATACAAACCATTTAATGAGTCGTTGGGCACAATGCTGCCGTCGTTGCGCAGCTCGCCATCGCCGGGTAATTCGCGCGACTCAGCAGTCAGCGTGAAAAGGCCAGCGCCTTCGTCATAAGGTGTGCGCGCCGTTACGGTGTAGTCACCCGGCACCAGGAAATCTGAAATTCGGGCGTCCAAATTACCCGCGCTATCGTCGTCCTCTCGGAAATAGCCATTTGGCCCGCTAAACTCAAGATACGCATCAAATTCATCGGAACGCATTTCCAACTGATACATGCCCGCTTCTTCAATGGTCAGCGTATACTCACTGGAGGTGCCATCCAACCAGCTGTCCAGTGGAGCATCAAGGGTCAATACCGTGCTATCGCTTAGTTCAACCACTCGGCTGTTCAACGTATAAGGGCCGTAACTGCTGCTATCAGCACCGCTGACCACCACCATGTAATCGCCCGCTTGCTCAATACGGTGGCGTGCAGTAGGCGCTACGCTCAACAGCTGAAGCTGGTCATCATAAAGCGCTACGATGCCATTCAGGGCACCGCGCAAACTAAACTCAACCAGATCACTCTCATCAAGCGTCATCATGTAGCGGTCGTAGCGGCTTCCATCATTGCCATTAAGCAGGTCACTGGCCGTAATTTCCCCACGCAGTTGCTCGCCAAGCGTAATGCTATCCAGCCCCGCCAGTGCAGTTTGTTCGGCGGTTTGAGACGCCACCGAGGAAGAGGAAGATGCATCGGAAGAGAGCGTCTGTGCAGCTAAAAAGCCGACAACAACTCCCCCTACCGCAACCACGATTAGCGCAAAAGGAGAGGATTTAGCCATTAGGGCGTCCTTGATCAATGACGGAAGGATGGGTCGTTCAGCAAGATTAATAATACGTAATGGTAAGTAAAATGCTCAATGAGCGGTATCATTTTAATGTACCAGAAGAACTTTACTTATATTCCTACACCTCCCGTTAACCCCCTGAAATGCAAGGTCATAACGGGAACATCAAAAAACACGCAACTTTGGGGTCAATTGCACCGAACGTCTTAAAGCTTGCTGACTCTGAAAGAGCGCGTTACCATCCCTTCGCCTATCCGGCACCTCATTGATGCTTGCGAGACTCTCGACCGACACGAATAACTGAGGTACTCCAATGGGAGCCCCTACACGACTATTTCGAACGAGTTGTTTAGCTGCCCTGCTTATCGCCATGACAGCAAATAGCGCGTTTGCCAACGACACAGATACACAGGAAGGCGTTGCTTCCTACTATAGTGACCGCTTTCAAGGCGCGCTCACTGCCAGCGGAGAAGCGTTTGACCAGCAGGCACTCACCGCTGCTCATCCTAGCTTACCGTTTGGGACGAAAGTGCTGGTAACCCGCCCTGATACAGGGCAAGAAGTAGAAGTGCTGATCAATGACCGCGGCCCCTTTGTAAAAGGGCGGATTATTGATCTATCCAAGCGAGCAGCACGCACACTGGGCATGCTAAACCAGGGAGTAGCCCCGGTTATGGTAACGTTGCTGGATTAACGGATAGCACACCCCCTAAGTGTGTGGTACCCCTTAGCCGCTCAACGACACATCACTTCTGTTATTCGCTGAATCCTACAGGGCGCTCATTTGAGCGCCCTGTTTTTTTGTCTCCTGTTCTTGCCTGGTGTTTTAGATGCTTGGCTTACCGCATACATGACTTCAAAAAAAACGAACTTGCGCGCAAGGTAATGATCTCTATGCTTCAAGTACATCTGTTTCAAGTACATTAATACGCTTTCACGTGACTGGAGGTATGCATGAAGTCTCATTTCTTTACCCTCACCGATTACCCCAACGGCTTACCCGAACGTGAACTGTTCACCCTGGACTCCCAATCACTTCCTGATCTCAGCCCAGGTGAAGTGCGTATTCGCAACCGCTGGCTCTCGGTAGACCCCTACATGCGCGGCCGTATGAGCGGGCAACATACGTATGTCGCACCGTTCAGGCTGGGTCAGCCGATGGAAGGTGGCGCAATAGGCGAAGTGATTGCCTCCAGCGATGAACGCTTAAAAGAGGGCGATATTGTTAGCCATATGGGTGGCTGGCGCGATATCGCTCAGCTCTCTTCAGCAGGCGTTTACCCATTACCCAACGCTGATGTACCCGAGCAGGCGTATCTTGGGGTATTGGGCATGCCGGGCATGACGGCCTGGGCCGGCCTTAACCGCATTGCCGAGTGCCGCCCTGGCGACAATGTGCTGGTCAGTGCTGCCAGCGGTGCGGTGGGCTCACTAGTGGTGCAACTTGCCAAGGCCAAGGGTTGTCACGTGGTCGGTATTGCAGGTGCAGCGCATAAGCTTGCGTGGCTTGAGTCGTTGGGTGTTGAGCCCGTTAGCTACCGCGACCGCAGCGCTCACGAGTTAAGCGATGCGATACAGCTGGCCAGCCCCGAAGGCATTGACGTTTATTTTGAAAATGTGGGAGGCATTTGCCTGGAAGCCGCATTAAGCCAGCTAAATGAAGGCGCTCGTATTGCGGTCTGCGGCATGATCGGAAGTTATAACGCCGAAAAACCCACGCCAGGCCCCAGCAATCTGTCTCAAATGGTGGTACGCAAAGCGAAGATGCAAGGATTTATTGTGGCAGACCATTGGGATCACTACCCTGAGTTCCTCAAGGAAGTGGCTCCCCAGGTAACGGCGGGTAAAATTGATTACAAGGAAACGGTTAAAGAGGGCCTGGAGGGCACACCGGAGGCGTTTTTGGAGCTGTTCAAAGGTGGTAATACTGGCAAGATGCTAGTGGCACTAGAGCGCTAACACCGTGTTAGAATAAATAAATAGTAGCAACACACCATGGCCACGCTATCTTTATAGCGTGGCTTTTTTATGCGCTATCAAACGCCGTTTGATCAGTTCACATCCATTACTGGTACTTTCGGCGCAGCGCAGTCACCTGCTTGATGGGTAAACCCCGTCGGAGCCGGTACCAAGCCTAGTCATCAACAGCTATCAAACGTAATAAGCTGTCAAACGTAATAAACAGGGGGAACACTCATGGATGAAAATACGCGAGCACGTGGGAAATGGCCTGCCTTACTGCTAGGCCTCTTACTTATTGTTGCAGGCCTGGCGTTAGCGGTAGGCGGCGGCAAACTCATTAGCCTCGGCGGAAGCGCCTACTATTTGATCGTTGGCATTGGTATTACAGCCACCGGTATTTTACTCGCTATGCGCAGGGGCGCTGCCCTTTGGCTTTATGCGCTAGTTTTAATAGCGACGCTTCTTTGGGCACTATGGGAAGTTGGCCTGGACTGGTGGCAGTTGGTTCCCCGCGTCGCCATTCTTGCGCTCATCGGCATCATTATGCTGCTTCCCTGGTGGCGAAAGCCGCTTCGTTCACGAGGTGGAAGTCTCGCGCTGACCGCCAGCATTGCAGCCGCTATTGTGGTGGCTATCGCCAGCCAATTTGATGACCCCACGACCATTGGTGGTACGCTTGCCAATAACAACACCCCGGGTAGTGAGAGCGTCAACCCCGCTCAAGTAGCCGGCGACGACTGGCCTGCCTATGGCGGCACCAACGCTGGTACGCACTACTCGTCGTTAAGTCAAATAACCCCTGAAAACATCGGCCAACTGGAAGAGGTATGGCGCATTCAGACCGGTGACCAGGCGGGCCCCGACGCCCCTCCCGAAATTACCAACCAGAATACGCCGTTAAAAGTTAACGACAGTCTGTATATCTGTACCTCTCACAGCCGCGCTATGGCGCTTTCTCCCGAAACCGGCGAAACCCTGTGGGCGTTTGACCCGCAAATCAGCACCCAAGGCGCCGATGACTTCTCGGGCTGGGCGCACATGACCTGCCGAGGCCTTGCGTACTATGATGCTGCCAACTACGCAGACAACGGTACAGATGATACGAGCGAAGCAGGCGTTCAGGCGTCTGAACTCTTTGCGGATGCCAGCGCCTTTGATATCGACGTTGCTATTCTTAGTGGTTTGACAGAAACCGCTGCAGGTGATGCTGACAATGCGCCCTCGGCAATTATTAGCCAAACCGATGTGATGTGCCCGCGCCGTCTTTACCTGCCCACCGCCGATGCCCGCCTGATCGCCCTGAATGCCGACACCGGTGAGCCGTGTGAAGGGTTTGGGGTAAACGGCGAAGTTGATCTAACCCGCAACATCGGCGACTTCAACCCTGGCGGCTACTACTCCACCTCCCCCGCCACCGTGACCGAGAACCTGGTCATCCTGGGCGGCCACGTGACGGATAACAGCTCAACCGATGAGCCGTCAGGCGTTATCCGCGCCTTTGATGTGCGCACTGGCGAGCTGGTATGGAACTGGGATAGCGGCAACCCGGAAGAAACAGAACCGCTTGCCGATAACGAAACCTACACACGCAACTCGCCCAACGTATGGGCGCCCATTAGCGTTGATGAAACGCTGGGGCTGGTGTACCTGCCAATGGGCAATGCAACGCCCGACCAGTATGGCGCGGACCGTACCGAAAACGATGAAATCTACAGCGCAGGCTTGGTGGCGCTTGAACTCGAAACCGGCCAGGTTGCTTGGGTCTATCAGTTCGTTCATCACGACCTGTGGGATATGGATATGCCCGCTCAACCCGTACTGATTGATTTGGCGACCAGTGACGGCGTTCAACCCGCGGTGATTCAGCCGACAAAGCAGGGCAGCCTTTACGTACTTAACCGGGAAACCGGCGAAGCGATCGTGCCGATTGAAGAAATCCCTGCGCCCCAGGGCGCCATTGAAGGCGACTGGACAGCAGAAACTCAGCCTCGTTCGGCACTCAATCTGCTACCCCCACCGCTGACCGAGCGCGACATGTGGGGTGCATCACCGTTTGATCAAATGATGTGCCGTATTCAGTTCAACTCACTGCGCTATGAAGGCCAGTACACGCCACCCTCGCTTGAAGGCAGTATCATCTACCCGGGCAACGTCGGGGTGATGAACTGGGGCGGCGTTGCAGTTGACCCTGAGCGCCAGGCGCTCTTCACCGGGGCCAAGTACTTGGCATTTATCTCGCGCTTGATTCCTCGTGATGAGGTTGAAGAAGGCCAGGGTTCTGCCAGCGAACAAGGGCTACAACCAAACGCAGGAGCCCCGTACGCCGTTGAACTAGGGCCGCTGCTGTCGATATTTGATTTGCCCTGCCAGGCACCGCCTTGGGGCGATGTAGCGGGTATTGATCTGCAAAATGCCGAGGTCGTGTGGAAGCACCGCAACGGCACTACGCGTGACAGCATGCCCTTTGATTTGCCAATTGGTTTGCCGGTGGGTGTTCCGGCACTAGGCGGCCCGCTCTCCACCGCCAGCGGCGTTGTCTTTATGTCGGGCACGCTGGACCAGTACCTGCGTGGTTACGACATCACCACGGGTGAAGAACTCTTTAAAGCACGCTTGCCCGCCGGTGGCCAAGCCACTCCCATGACCTATACCGGCGCCGATGGTCGTCAGTACGTTGTGGTCACGGCAGGTGGTCACGGCACCTTCGGAACTAAAATGGGCGATTACGTTATCGGGTAC
This sequence comes from Halomonas sp. AOP22-C1-8, assembly GCF_052378905.1. NCBI lineage: Bacteria > Pseudomonadati > Pseudomonadota > Gammaproteobacteria > Oceanospirillales > Halomonadaceae > Halomonas > Halomonas sp. AOP22-C1-8. Next base: position 14,449 of record NZ_JBQSYD010000020.1, read on the forward strand.
GCACTACCTGAATAAGCGTTTACTCATCGTCTCGTCATAACACAGCGGGCAGCCCTTGGGCTGCCCGCTGTCATTACCGTGTAGTGGCCATTACCGAAGCCTTTGCCTATACCACGGGCTTAGAAGCGCATCTCTACCCCGCCGTAAACGCTGCGCCCCGGTGCCGGTTCATAGTAGCGACCATTATTAGCATTCAAGCGCACGTTGGCATAGTGCTCTTGATCAAGCAGGTTACGCACGCCCACATAAGCGTTTAAGCGTGTATCACGTCCCAGTTGCCAACCATCCCCCGCGCGAAGGTTCACCAGCCAGTAGCTATCTATATCCGCTTCATTGGCGTTATCAGCGACCATATCGCCGGTGTATTGCGTTTCAAGCGTGACAAAGCGATGCGCTGAGCTCTCCCAGGTGAGCTGGTTGACCCAGGTTTGCTCGGGCAAGCCGGGAATACGCTTGCCATCAAAGCGCTCATCAGGCGTGGAAAACCGGTCAAACTCATAGCGCGCCAGCGTCAACGCACTGTCTAACCGCCACTGATCGGCAAGCTGCCAGCCCAGCGCCACTTCCAAGCCATCGCGGCTGGTGTCGCCTGCATTCTCATAGAATGTACGTTCATTTTCATCGACATAAGGTACTAGCTCATCACGCACACGTACCGAGAACAAGGCAACGTCGTAATCCATCGCTAGCGGCTCAATATATCCGCGCATGCCCACTTCACGGTTCCAGGCCTTTTGCGGCTCAATGGATGGGTTAAAGCCGCCGCCTGCCGGGTTAGCAAATTCAACGAACGTAGGCGTTTCAAAGGCAGTCCCGGTATTGATATACACCTGATGCTGAGGACGATAGCGATAGCTAAGCCCGGCAGAGCCGCTCCACTCGTTATAGGTACGCTCACCGCTTTGGTCACCATCTTCATCGGCGATATATCGGTCATCTATATCCAGTTCCACACGGTCAAACCGCGCACCTAACGAAAGCGTTACCTGCTCGGTGATATCCAAGTCGCCCTGAGCAAAAACACCCGCCGACGTGGCCTTTTGGGTTTCATCCGCCACTTGATCACCTACCGCGCCCTGGGCGTTCACATCATTACGGAAGCGATCATCGCTCTGGCGCGCGACATCAACCCCCGCGACATAGCTCAGCGGCAGCTCGCCCAGGGTAATATCATGATGGTATTCAGCGCTGGCGCCCATGTAATCACGCTTATACCCTAATCGGCTGTCGCCCACGTAGGGCAACTGCTGCTCAAAATCGCGTCGCGCAATGAACCCTTTAAGGTAGAGTTCACCCGGGCCTGCAGCCAAATCTTCATACTGCAAACCAACTAGCTGCTGATCAACCTTCTGGTGTGAATCTAAACGTGTTGGAGAATAAAATCCCGAGTCAACCGTACCTTTAGGATTATCCATAGCTGCTCCAAGCGTCAGCCCACCGGGATCTTCCGAGCGCGGGTTTTCCAACAGGTTTACAATCGCGGTTAGAACACGCTCGCTACCCAGCTCCCGGCGTAGCTTGGCATTCAACAAATACTTTTCAGTAGAGCTCTGATCGCGATAGCCATCCATGTTCAAGGCTGAAAAACTGACGTGGTGTGACCATTCCCCTTGGGCGCCACCGGTTTGCAGGGCAGCTTTACGATACCCATCACTGCCTACCCCTACTCGCAGCCGTGTACCTGGATTATCACGCCCGTCAGCGGTCGTCACATCAATCACCCCACCGGCGGCATTGCCATAAAGTACCGAGGAAGGCCCACGAATCACCTCAATGCGCTCGGCACTGTCCAGATCAATGGCGTCCAACTGCGCTTGGCCATCGGGCAAGGTATAAGGAATGCCATCAACCATCACCGTAATACCGCGCACGCCAAACGGCGCACGCGCACCAAAGCCACGTATTGCGATACGCTGGCCCTGGGCAAAATTATCCCGGTTTTGGACAAACACCCCCGGCACGCGTACCAGCGATTCATCCAGCCGCACACGCTGCTGGCCCTGAGCAATGGCGTCTCGATCCAGAATTGAAACCGCAGCCGGTGTGGCATAAAGCTCACGTGCTAAACGGGGTGCACTCACTTCAACAGTGGGCAGTGCTTGGGTAGATACCGGCTCGGTTTGTGCCCAAAGCGGGCCAGAAACAGCGCAGCTTGCAAGTAGTAGTGATGGCGGTAGTAACTTATACATGGATTCCCTTCCCCGTTTTTCTGATAAAAAGTGATAGTTAAGGGTGTTGAAAAAACGTTAATTAAAGATAGAAATAACGCCGCAGATGACACTTCATATAAGTAAAGGAGGCGTTGTGGCGTTGACAGCAACGGATCCGATCAAGATGATTGTTGCCATCATCCTACCGCCGTTCGGTGTATTTTAAAGGTTGGCCTAAAAGGCTATTTTTGGCTAAACACCATCCTGACGCTGCTTGACTTTATCCCCGACATCATTCATGCGTTTTATGTGATTTTAGAGCACTGATTGTACAACATAGATAAACCCTGAAGCCGCCTGGACGAATGCCTGGGCGGCTCTTTTGTTGCTGCTAGCTAAACGGCATGGCGCCGTTGGTGCAGCGCATGGACCTTTTCATCCCACCCCGCTAACGGGCCTGCTACTTCAAGTCCTGGCACAATGTGCTGAATAGGGAAGGAGGCTACCGCCGGTGGGGCGACGCCCAGGTCATCTAGCCAACGCCCTAACTGTTCAGATGAACTGATATAAACGATCCGACCAAGCCCTGCCCACCCATGCGCGGCTGCGCACATGGCGCAGTGCTCGCCTGTGGTATACACCGTTGCCTTGGCGCGCGCCTCTGGCGTCATGTGTTGTGCTGCCCAACGTGCCAGCGTGAACTCGGGATGCTGCGTCACGTCACCGCTGACAATTCGGTTACGGTCCTCGGCAAGAATATCCCCTTGTGCACTTACCAGCACGCTGCCAAAGGGTTCATCGCCCGCATCAAGGGCTTCTTCAGCCAGCTCAATGGCACGGGTCAAGTAAGTGAGTTCCTGGTCATTCATCCCGGCGTCTCCTGTCGATTAATGGCCTTGCTCGTTACTCTTTCACTGTGGAAGATATATCGTCTAAAGGCACATCTTTCTGTTTGCCTTCTTCACTTTTGGCGATCACTGCCGTGCCCACTAAATCGCCGGTTATATTCAGGGCGGTAGCGCCCATTCCTACCAACGCATCAATAGCGGTTAACAGTACGACGGTTTCGATCGGCAGCCCTACCTGAGCAAACACGGTGGCAATCATGATGATACCCGCCCCCGGCACGCCCGCCGTGCCAACTGAGATCAGCGTACCGATCACGACAATTTGAGCCATGCTGGCAAGGTCCAGCGGTGCGCCGATCACATTAGCAGCAAACACCGCGGAAATAGCGATCCGAATCGCCGCGCCATCCATGTTCATGGTCGCTCCCAGTGGCAGGCTAAACCCATACACACTTTGCGCGATGCCCATACGGCGGGCGGCATCCATGGTCAGTGGCAGCACGCCCGCGCTACTTTGCGTGGCAAACGCCGTGACCATCGGTGTGCGAGCCTCCCGAAAAAAGCGGCGCAGTTTCACCCCAAAAAGACGCATAATGACGCAGTAAATCGCCAATTGAACGGCCAGGGCAATGTAAAGCACGATCACCATGTCACCCAATGACAGTAGTGTTTCAAACCCCTGCTGGCTGACAGTTTCCGCCACGATAGCGAACACCCCAATCGGTACGACATGCAGCACGCCCGACATCACCTTCAGCGTCACAGCATTCAAGCCTTCGATCATTTCATACAACCGCTCGGCGCTTTTGCCGTGCGTTTCGCTTTGACGCACTTTCATCAAAGCGATACCGAATACCAACGCGGTAAAAATGATGCCGAGCAGGTTCTGATCAGCCAACGCGCCAATAATGTTGTTCGGTACGATATTAAGCAGTACATCAACGAGTCCCGGATTCTCCGGCACTGAGAAGCTCGCACTGTCATCCAGCGTCATGCCACTGCCTGGATTAAGTAGTGAGGCAACCGATAGCCCCACCACAATTGCGAACGCAGAAGAAGCCAGGTAATACAGCAGCACCTTTTGACCAACGCGGCCGACGCCACCCACCGTTGACTGGTTGACCCCGACCATCAGCGTAAACAGTACAATAGGTACAATTAGAAACGTCAGCAGACGCAGCAGTAGGTCGCCGACCGGCGCCAGCCAAGTGGCGATGTTTTCCCCACCCAACAAACCCACCACCACACCCAGCAGCAACGCGATCGTGACACGTAGAATCAACGAAGAGCGCATATATCCTTTCAAAAGCGCCGCCATGTTAGTCACCTTTACCCAGAAAGCTTATTAGAGCCCGCCAGCAGAAAACGTCACCCTACGGAGCCGGTGAACCTCCAGCCGCTGCCTGATGGCTCAGGCTCGCGATACAAGCACACGTATTGGAGACTGCGCTGATTGACATTGAAAGAGGCTCCTCTACTGCGCCATTGAAGCCTGATTTATAAATCAAATACCAGCGAATGGTGCGCTGCCTGCCCAGCCAAGGCGCCGTCGCTAACGGCAAGCGAAAGATTACCCACAGGCCGTGCAATGTCACCACAAGCAAAAACGCCAGGCACGGAGGTTGCCTGGGCAGCACTGGTTTTGATAACACGCCCCAGCGGCGTGGTCTCAATTTCGCACCCAAGGCGCAGCGCCAGCGTGCTGGGGATCGTTTGAGTGACAACAAACAGCCCCTCCAAGGGAAATACCCGGCTATCGGCCATTACTACCTTCACGCCTTCCCCTGCCAGGCGTTCAACAGCGCCATGTTCGATATGCGTACCGCGCTCGTCGAGTTTTTGTAATTGCCACTTATCAGGCGCAAATGCGTCGTTCAAAAATAGCGTTGTTTTGCCCCAGTCGGGCAGCATCAGCGCAAGGTGCATCGCCGCTGCTGAATGGGCCAACACACCAATATGCCCATGGTTTAGATCAAAACCATGACAGTAAGGGCAATGAAAAACATGCGTGCCCCAGCGCTCTTTAAGCCCTGGCAAGGCGGGAAGATCATCGTCTACGCCAGCGGCCAGAATAACGCGACGGGCGCGAAATGACGACGCCGCTGCCCGTGGCTCGGCAAGCGTTAGCGTAAAGTCTCCCACTTCGCCGACAATCGTTTCAACCTCCCCTTTGTGCCAGTCAACTGTCGGGTATTGAGCCAGTTCCGCGTAGCCTGCCGCCACAATGTCCTCGGGCGACTTACCATCCTGCGTCAAAAATCCCCGCGACCGAGCGGAAAACCGGTTACGCGGCTGGTCAGTATCCACCACTACTATATGGCGCCTTGTCTGGGCCAGCTGCAGCCCAGCGGCCATCCCGGCATAGCTGCCGCCTACAATTGCCACGTCGTACATCATGGTTTGCTCTCTTTCCATTGAGTGCCTATTGCGCGTATCTAGCGAGATACAAAATCCTTGTCAGAAAGTGTAGATCAGCAGGCAGATAGCGCGGCAAAGGCCTTGGAAAAGCAACATAAGTTGACTAGGCTAGAAGCCTTCCCTCTGATTAAGGTATTCGTCCAATGCGCTATTAATGCTGCCGTCCTGTTTCCGACGGCCACGTTCTCCATCCCTTATCAAAAGGGGAATGTTTGGCATTGATAGGTACATCCGATGACGAAGACGTTTATTTCGCTCGATAGCGTTTCTTATACGCTGCCCAACGGTCACGTTTTATTCTCCGCGCTAACGGAAACCTTCGATACAACGCCTACTGGCTTGGTGGGGCGCAATGGCGTGGGTAAAACGCTGCTGGCAAGGCTAATGGCTGGCGACATCACACCCTCAACAGGGCGCTGCCTTCGCATAGGTGAAGTGCGCTATTTATCGCAACGCGTTACCCAAGAGGTATCCGGCACGGTAGCCGACCTGGCAGGCTTGGGCACTACGTTAGCGGCACTGGCCCGCATTGAGGCGGGCAGCACGAACACCGAAGACTTTGATGCACTAGGCGATCAATGGGATATCCGCCAGACGCTACAGCGCGAGCTTGAGCACAGTGGCCTTGCCCACCTTGATTCGACAACCCCAGCGGCGACATTAAGCGGCGGTGAAGCCATGCGCGTTGCCCTGATCGGCGTACTATTATCGAGTGCGGACTTTCTTATTCTGGATGAGCCGAGTAATCACCTGGACGGCCCAAGCCGAAAAGCGCTTATTGAGCAGCTAACCCGCTGGCCCAAGGGGCTGCTGGTTGTTAGCCATGACCGCCAACTGCTCGCCCACCTGCCACGTATCGTTGAGCTGTCAACGTTGGGGCTACGCAGCTATGGCGGCAATTACACCTTTTACGCCGAACAAAAGGCGAGCGAACAAGCAGCGGCTCAAGCTAGCCTGGAACACCATCAAAAAGAGAAAAAACGTGCAGAGCGCGTGCTGCATCAACAACATGAACGCCAAGCGCAACGTCAGGCGCGTGGCAACCGCCAGCGGCATGAGGCCAATCAGGCAAAAATCCTGCTGGATCGTCAAAAAGAGCGCAGCGAACTTTCCGCTGGGCGTCTTGCCCACCAGCAGGCAGAAACACGCAGCCAGCACCTGAACGCTATTCAGCAAGCCCGGGAGCAGCTTGCTGAAGATCCGCATATCGCGCTGCATGACATTGCCGTGCAGCCTGCCCAGCGGATCATTGCTGAGCTAACGGATATCACACTTCCTTACGTTGCCGGGAAGCTTAATCTCAGCCTCACGGGACAGCAGCGTTTAGGCATTGTTGGCCCCAACGGCTCGGGTAAATCCACTCTGCTTAAACTCCTGGCTGAACAGCGTCTACCCCTAAAGGGTGAACGCCGTATGCATGTCAGAAGCGCCTATCTCGATCAACACCTGGCTCAGCTGGATAAAACCCGGAGCGCTATAGAGCAGTTAGCAGCCGCCAACCGAGCAGCACCGACCAGCCTGCTGCGAACACGATTAGTACACCTTGGGCTAACGGCTGAGAAAATTAGCGTTGCCTGCGGGAAGCTAAGCGGTGGTGAACAGCTAAAGGTAGCGCTGGCGTGCGCGCTATATGCCGACCCGCCCGCGCAGCTGTTACTTCTGGATGAGCCCAGCAACCATCTCGACCTACCCTCGCTACAGGCATTGGAAAGCATGTTAAGAGGCTACTCAGGTGCGCTGGTAGTGGCCTCTCATGACCTGGAGTTCTTGCACAACCTCGCGCTGACCGACTACCTATGCGCTACGCCAGAGGGCTGGGTATTGGAAAAAGCCTAAAACCACTCATTATGATGTTGGCGTTTGGGCATCCTGAAGCCAGCGGTTAAACGCCTCTTCGGTGCCCATGCCATTGTTAGCGGCGTCGCTTTTAATAACGTAATAGACCAGCCGCAGGTGGCGGTCTTCGTCAACCAACAACGAGGTATGCTCAAAATCGAGCGCCCCTAACGGCGCGACGTAAAAGTGTCGAACGCCGTGGCAAGGCCCGTGGATATCCTGTCCTACCCACCACGTTTTAAAATCTTTATCCGCGTGGATCAGCATCTTAATCAACGTATTGATCGCCGGGTCTTCAGGCGCGCGGGCCGCATCGCGTTTAAAGCTGGCGAGCATTTGGCGAGCCTGCTCTTCCCAAGGGTCGAAAAGCCCGCGAGTGGCTGCATCGGCAAACAGTAGCCACAGAAGATTGCGCTGCTCCGGTGGGTGTTTAGAGAAGCCAAACAGACGATCACTCGCGTGGTTCCAGGCCAGCACATCCCAGCGCAAATTCAACACGTAGGCAGGCCGAGTGGGTAAATCGTTCATCAGACGATGTATCAAGGGCGGCACTATGCACCATGTTTTTCCCGGCTCAGCGGGGAGGCGTTGGTGCGCCAGCAAAAACAGATGGCGCCGCTCGGTGGCATCAAACTTAAGCGTACGCGCAAGGCGGTCGAGAAAATCCGCCGAGGCACGAATATCGCGCCCTTGCTCCAGCCACGTGTACCAGGTCAACCCAACCCCGGCGAGTGCCGCGACTTCCTCGCGGCGTAAGCCAGGCGTGCGCCGCCGCTTACCCACGGGCAAGCCAACCTCTTCAGGCGTTACCTGCTCGCGCCGGCTACGCAGGAACTCCCCAAGCTCGGTTCGGGTGCGATTTAACGAACGTACTGCCGCCATCTTGTTGCCTTTAGTAATAGTATAAATGGTTAAATTGTACCCCCTTTAAAGCCTCTCCAGAATAGCGCCCTCACCGCTTGGAGCCGTCTGCAAGATACGGCTGCCAAGTAATGTATGAGCCTGACTGGAGAGCCTAATGGCACTTTCTTCTCGACTATCGATTTACTTAATTGCCTTGGGCGCCTTTTCTTTGGGGATGGCGTCTTATGTCACTGCAGGCCTTATTCCCCTGATTACTCACGATTTTTTAGTATCAGATGTCATGGCTGCACAACTGGTAACGGCGTTTACGCTAGCGTATGGCCTGGTTTCCCCCATCGTGGTCGCGCTCCTGCCAGGTCATCAGCAGCGCACAGGGTTAATCATCGCATTGGCGATGTTCGTTATTGCAAATGTAGCAAGCGCGCTGACCACAAGTTTTGTCATGCTGATGGCCTGGAGAGCACTCGCTGGCGTGGGAGCCGGGGTTTATCTGGCGCTAGGGATTGCAGCATCGGCGGCACTGGCGCCTGAAGCGAAACGCGGCAATGCCATCGCGATAATTATGGGCGGTATGGCCAGTGGCACCGTGCTGGGCGTGCCGCTTAGTCTGTTGCTCGCCGGACAGTTGGGCTGGGCTTCGGCCATGTGGATGATTGCTCTGCTCGGCGCAATTTCCTTGGCAGGCCTGCACTACAAGCTACCCAATATTCCCGCAGCGCCTTCTATATCGTTGCGGCGCAAATTGGTCATCTTGAAGCACCCCGCGACCATGACCGTTCTAGCTGTATCGCTGTTAGCTGCCGTAGCAAGCCTTGGTATGTACACCTTTATTTCACCGCTTATAGCAGCATCGACGTCTGGCAGCTCTCCCTCTATGGCACTTTATCTATGGGTTTGGGGCGTTGGCGGGATTTTGGGCAGCTTTTTAATTGGCCCGATTGTGGATAAACGCCAAGGCTCCAGCGTTGTACTGACTATTATGCTGGTCCTGGCCGTTTCGCTGATAAGTTTGCCAATTGCTGCCGCTCTGCATCCATGGCTCGCGCTTGTGCCTATCGCCCTATGGGGAGCCGTCGGCTGGGCGTTACAGGTACCGCAAAATAATGCACTAATGCACGTTCGCAAACCGCATGGCGATGGCCAGCTCGCCGTGGCCCTAAACGAGTCAGCGCTTTACCTGGGTAGCGCGATTGGGGCGGCGGCAGGCGGGCTTATGCTTGCCAGTGCCTTTCCGCTTTGGACGCTTGCGTTAAGTGCCGGTGCGCTTGCCGCAAGCGGTGCGTTATTACAGTTCACCATGCGCAAGCGCAGCCACTAAGCAATTAGTATTAAGTACTTAGCACTCGAGACATGGCCAGTGGTGTGCAAGAGTGAAATATTGCCTTGGGCTTAGAAAACAAATGCAAAAACCCATTGACGCGCACCGCGAATCATGGCAATGTAGCGCCAGTTGGTTAGCAAGCAGCATGGTTTCAGAAGCGTACGATTCTTTCGGCAGCCTGATATTGTATTCCTTGTTTCACCCGCTACTTCAATCTGGGTAATACCAGGAACTTTATTACGGCGCTTATGCGCGAAAGGATTTAATCATGGCAACTGGCACAGTTAAATGGTTCAACGACACTAAAGGCTTCGGTTTCATCGCTCCTTCTGACGGCAGCGACGACCTGTTTGCACACTTCTCCGAAATTCAGTCTGACGGCTTCAAAACCCTTCAAGAAGGCGCTAGCGTTTCTTTTGACGTTACCCAGGGTAAAAAAGGCCTTCAGGCTTCTAACATCAAGCAAACTTCTTAATATTTATTATTAAGTGTTTGTTCAGACCTTAGGGTCTGACTGACAAGGCCCGCTTCGGCGGGCCTTGTTGCGTTTGGGCTTGGCAAAACAAGACAAGCCTCACCCACGACTTGTCCGTTTCTCGCTTTTATGTATTTTTAATCCACGTAATAAGCCGTACATCAACGCTCACGGTTAGCGTTTCAAGTGCTGCTGCCCTTTCACGGCCCTCTGTACTTGCTCGGTAAAGATGCGGCGTCATGGTCAAAAGATCCGCAATGCTATCTTTGTCATTCAGTGTCAGCGGATAGCGGATCGTGTCGGTTGCCTGCAAGCTAAATCCTTCTGGCACAGAGGGTTCTGCATTGCGCTCAGGTTTAAGCGTTGGATAAATAATTTCACGCAATTCGCGCAGGTGATTTGATCCTGCCTCTACTTGCAACAACAAGCCTCCCGGCTTAAGCGCTCTGGCAAACTCACTCATCACGGGAAAGCCGAACATACAGAGCAGCCTATCCAGCGTGGCCGACAGCACGGGCAAATTGGCATTACTGCCCACTACCCACGTGGCTGCATGCCGACGGTCCTGCCCTGGCTGATGACCCTGTTCCTGTTGACGATTCTGCTCTTGCTGATGATCCTGTTTGGCCGCCGCCATAACCGCCCATTTGGAAATGTCCAGGCCGATCAAAGCAAGCGGTATTTGCAGCGCAGTGCTGGCTAATTGACGCAAGTAGTAGCCTTCACCACACCCTGCGTCCAGGCAGCTAAGAGTTTCGTTTCCCGAGGCACCGCTCAAGGCAGCGTGACGAACAGCTTCGGCAACAGGCTGGTAACACCCGGCATTCAAAAAACGCTGCCGTGCAGCCACCATGGCCTTACTGTCACCGGGGTCGTTTGAACGCTTGTTCTGAACAGGCAGCAGGTTTACATAACCCTGTTTGGCAATATCAAAACTGTGCCCAACCGTGCAGCACCATACGCCTTCCGCTTGAGTGAGCGGGCCGCCGTCAAGCGGGCAGGCCAGCGCTTTAAACGCGTTCGATAACATAAAATGATTTTTTTCAGCGAAGGATGAGTCAGTAGTTAGCGCACTACCACCACGATACCGATCATGATAGCCACACCACCGATTAAAAAGTTAAAGCTCAACGGCTCGTTGAGCAGTAGGGTACCAAAAAGCAGGCCAAAAAGCGGTGCTAAAAAAGAGAACACACCTAACTGCGATGCACGATAGCTCCGCAATAACGAGAACCAAAGTAGCAAGGCGCCAAAGGAAACGATGATTGATTGAAACCCAAGGCTTAAAATGGCCATTGAGGTAAACTGAGCGCTCATTAACTGCCCCGATATTAACGCAGCTGGCAATAGCAGCAGTGCCGTTACACTTAGTTGATAGCTCAATGTGAGTTCAGCGGGCTGCTCGGAAAGCGAGCTTCTGCGTATCACCACCGTCGTCGTGGCCCAAGATAACCCCGCCAATATTCCCATCATGTCACCGATCAGTATTTCCGTATCCATACTGCCCGCTTGACCGGGCGCTATCGCAATGGTCATACCTGTAAAAGCCAAGCCAATACCCCACCACTGGCGTTGAGCCAACTGCTCCCCCGGAACCATTAAATGCAGTCCTAACGCCGCAAAAATAGGCGCCGTATAGAGAAAAATAGACATGTGAGAAGCCAGCGTGTAATGAAGCCCCCAAGCCAAAAAGACAAACTCACTCGTGGAACCTAAGCCAACGAGTAACCCCGGCCGCCAATGCGCGCGCACATCTCGCCAACCAATGCCTTGCCAGAGCGCGCAAGGTATTACCAGCATAGCGGCAAGCAAAGAGCGTAAAGCAATTTGAGACAGTGGCGATATTTCCTCAGCCACCCCTTTTATAGCAACCTGCTGAAACCCTAATATCAGACAGAAGAGAAGCATTAACGATGCCGCTCTTCGCCCTAGGGGTTTTCGCTCAAAAACGACGTCCTTGTGGTAAATCTTTGTTGCTATATCTGGCTCAAGATTGCGCATGTAGACCTCGCTATGCAATAAGACGGCTATTGCATCAGCAGAGGAAACTCTCTACAAACGATTACTTATCCGACCTAGGCTTAGTAAAACTCACGCTATGAAAATTGAAAGACTACCGCTTAATGCACTGCGAGCTTTCTCTGAGGCTGCTCGTGAAAACAGCTTCAAAAAAGCCGCCACTCGGCTCAGCGTGACTCCTGGTGCCGTTAGTCGCCAAGTCAAACAGCTAGAGGCAAGGTTGGGCGTCACTCTTTTCGAGCGACACGCCAATGGCGTGTTAGTCACCGAGGCGGGTAAAATGCTGCTCGACGATGTGCAGGCGGGGTTATCACGTATTGCAAGTGGGGTGGAACATATCACACAGCGCTCTAGCGAAGCTTTTGAGCTGGTTATTAGCGCGCCACCTTCTTTTTTACAGCTTTGGCTACTACCGCGACTTCATCGATTCGAAGCGCGTGAACGCGGCATCAATATATCGCTTGATGCCGATGCGAATTTAACGCCACCACTGTGGTTGCCTAACCGTGCCAAGCTATCACTGCGTTATGGCCAAGGCCCGTGGCAAGGCGTCAATAGCATTAGATTATTCGAAGACGTGCTATTTCCTGTGTGCTCGCCTGCGCTGCTTTTCAAAAATAAAATTAGGGTGCCAGAAGACTTGCTGGCACAACCGCTGCTTTCGGTTGAATGGCATCGGCATACTCCGGCCTTCAGTCCTGTACCGAGCTGGAGCGAATGGTTTAATAGCGTCGGTGTAAAAAACCACCGCTTACCCACCCCCATGCAATACTCGCTTTATAGTTTGGCGCTAGACCAAGCCATTGCTGGCCAAGGCGTAGTACTGGCAAGCTACCCCTTAATTGCCGACCGGCTGGCGAGTGGTGTGTTAGTACGTCCCTTTAAAGAGAAGTACGCGCTCGTATCTCGCTTTGCTTACGATCTTATTCTACCGGCGAGCGGAGGCGCACCCGAAGCGGTCACACACTTTAGCGAATGGATAACCCAAGAGGCGGAGACCTTTCAAAATACATCCCCACATCATTAAGAATTATCCAACTGTCGCGTATAGTCCTGAAACAACGCATATTTCCATTGGCGTACCGCTAATACCGACGTAGTGCCAAAACGCTTATGCAGAGGCAAACTACTTTCTCTTTCGCACAGGGCGTGAAACTCCTTGGCCAGGCGCTGCATTATCTGCTGCCACTCGTCATTGCCTGCTCGGGACAACAGACCATTGAGGACCAGCAGTTGCTCGCTTTCGCCATCAAAGCGTGAGCGAAAAAATTCATTCGCAATATACGTTTGGAAGAACTGCTGGATAGGGCCGCCAGAGCGCCAGCGGAAATTGGCAGCTACGCGGCGGCGAATACGATTACCAGGTAGCAACTCAATAAGCTTTAGCCGCTCAAGCTTAAGCAGTTGACGTGTACACTCCGTCTCGCTTAACTGATACTGATGATGAATTTCGTCAAAGCTATAGCCATTAACAACACAGACAGCGACCAGAAATAGCTCACGATCATCAACGATGCTCTGCTCCTGAGCCTGGGTCAATTGCTGGGGCCGTAGCTCTTCTGCCTGCATGGCTTGTACCAGCTCGGCAAATTCGATATTGAGTTGATCACAGATGCACTCAAGCCGCGCCAGGGTAAAGTGCTTTTCAGCAAACAAACGCTTAACGGACGCCTCGCTTAGGCCCAGCCACTGAGCCACATCGGCATAGGTTTTACCCTGAGCACGAAGCTGGCGCTTCAACGTATCAATTAAACACCCCACTTGGGACATAAGCGCCTCCAGACACCTCAACGTAGCAAATAATGATACTTTAAAGCACATATAACACAACCTGGTCTAACAAGGTTGCACCCAAGGCCTGACTTGGACAGATTGCTACCATCTAAAGGGGTTTATAAGGCTTAGTGAACATGCAAAGAGTGCTACAGATGAAGGGCGCATGGCCCTACTTCATCGCTATCTTTCTTAATGCTTTTCTCGACTTAGGGCACAAGATCGTGATTCAGAATTCGATCTTCAAAAGCTACGATGGCACCACCCAAATAGTGCTTACAGCGCTGGTGAACGGGTTAATCCTGCTCCCGTTCATTGCACTGTTTAGCCCATCAGGTCACGCGGCTGATACCTATCCCAAAGTACGTATCCTACGCGTTTCGGCGTGGGCAGCGGTCGTGGTATCACTAGGCATTACGGCGGCTTATTATCAAGGCTGGTTTTGGCTGGCTTTTGCGATGACGCTTCTGCTGGCGATACAGTCAGCCTTTTACTCGCCTGCCAAATACGGCATGGTCAAAACGCTGTTTGGGAAACCCCGCTTGGCCGAAGCGAACGGTATCGTCCAGGCCGTTACCATTGGTGCCATTTTAGCGGGCACGGTGGTGTTTACTGCCTTCTTTGAAGCATGGACCCCCTTGGCCAACCAACCCCCTGAGCAGTTGCTGCGCCAAATTGCTCCGCTAGGCTGGCTATTAGTGCTCAATAGCATTATTCAGGTGGTGGCGCTTTATCGGCTGCCGCTGGATACCCCACAGCCGCCCAGCACACCGCTAACCTGGAAGCGCTATATAAAAGGCAGCGCGCTTAAAGATAACCTACGCATCGTTGCACGCCAGCCCGTGTTAAGGCTGTCGATTATCGGTCTTGCCACCTTCTGGTCTGTTGGCCAAGTGCTGTTAGCCGCCTTCCCTGCCTACGCCAAATCCGCACTCAGCATTGATAACACGCTGGTGCTGCAAGGCATTCTCGCCGCTAGCGGCATCGGTATTGCGCTGGGTTCGGTGCTGGCCAGTCGTCTTTCACGCAACCGTATTGAAACCGGCTTAATTCCAGTGGGCGCTCTGGGCGTTGCCGTAGGTTTATGGTGCTTACCGCTACTCACAACGCCACTCAGCCAAGCGCTTAATTTTGTGTTTATCGGTTTAATGGGCGGGCTGTTTATTGTGCCGCTCAACGCCCTGATCCAGTTCCACGCTGCGGATAACGAGCTGGGCACGGTGTTGGCAGCCAATAACTGGATTCAAAATATCGCCATGCTGGGCTTTTTGGTGCTCACGGCGCTGTTCGCTTTAGCGGGCGTGGATAGCCACTATTTATTACTTGTGATCGCTAGCGTAGCGATGATAGGGGGTGGCTACACCATTATCAAACTGCCCCAAAGTCTGGTGCGTTTTTTACTGGGCTTTCTGCTAACCCGCCGCTATCGCGTTGATGTTTACGGTTTGGAAAACCTGCCTGCCCAGGGTGGCGTGCTGTTACTGGGCAACCATATCAGCTGGATTGATTGGGCCATGGTACAGATCGCAAGCCCTCGGCCGGTGCGTTTTGTGATGCTAAAAAGCATTTATCAGCGCTGGTATTTGCGCTGGTTTTTTAAAGCACTGGGCTGTATCCCCATTGAGCGCGGCGCTGCCGCCGAGCGGGCACTTAATAGCGTTGCCGAATTGCTCAACGCAGGTGAAGTGGTCTGCCTGTTTCCGGAAGGCGCTATCAGCCGCACCGGGCAGCTGGGCGAATTTCGCCGAGGCTATGAGCGGGCCTGCAAAATGGCCAATCCCGACGTAAAAATCGTACCATTTTATCTACGTGGACTATGGGGCAGCCAGTTCTCGCACTCTTCCAGCAAGCTTAAAGAGCTACGCCATGCACCGCTACACCGCTCTATCGTTGTGGTCTTTGGCCAAGCGCTGCCAAAAGAGACCCCAGCCGATGTACTCAAGCGGCGCATCTTTGAGCAGGCTACCCGCTCCTGGCAGCTCTCGATGGAGAACCTGCACACCCTGCCGGATGCTTGGATACGCAGCGTAAAACGCCGCCAAGGAAAGCTGGCGCTCACGGACACGATCAGCCGCCCATTGAGTGCCGCTAAAGCCCTCACGGCGAGTATTCTGATGGCCAAGCGCATCCGCAAACAGAGCAAAGCGCAGAACATCGGCTTGTTACTGCCTACCAGTAGCGCGGGTGTACTCGCCAATATGGCAACACTGCTGGCCGGAAAAACGGTGGTAAACCTTAACTACACCGCCAGCGGCGATGCGTTGGCTTCGGCCCTTTCGCAAGCGGGGATAGATACCGTTCTCACGTCTACGCGTTTCGTGGAAAAACTTAACGCCCGAGGGCTTGATGTATCGGCGTTACTTGCCAAGCAAAACGTTGTTTACCTGGAAACACTACAAGCCTCCATGGGCCGGGCTGAACGCTTAGGCACATGGCTTAGCGTCCGCTTGCTGCCGACCTGGCTGCTGCGCCTCTGCTACTGCCGAGCACATGATGCCGAGGCCACCGCCGCCATCCTGTTTTCCAGCGGTAGCGAAGGACAGCCAAAAGGCGTGATGTTAAGCCACCGCAACCTAATGGCGAACGTTAAGCAAACATCCGACGCGCTGAATACCGAGCATAACGACGTCATGATGGGCTCGCTTCCGCTGTTTCATGCGTTCGGCCTCACGGTTACTCAGTTCTTACCGTTAATTGAGGGCCTGCCCCTGGTGTGCCACCCCGACCCGACCGATGCGGCGGGTATTGCAAAAGCGGTTGCCAAGCACCGGGCAACCATTATGTGTGGCACGTCGACGTTTCTGCGCTTGTTCACTCGCAGCTCCAATGTTCATCCGCTCATGCTGGATAGCATCAGAGTGGTAGTAGCCGGGGCGGAAAAGGTCGACGACAGCGTACGCAGCGCGTTCCAGCTTAAATTTCATAAGCTGATTTATGAAGGATACGGCGCAACCGAAACCTCGCCGGTAGCGGCGGTTAATCTTCCCGATACGCTGGATGTAAACTACCTGCAAGTGCAGCGAGGAGCCAAGATAGGCACCGTCGGCATGCCGCTACCCGGCACGAGTTTCAAAATTGTTGACCCAGAGAGTTTTGAAGAACTTTCCACTGACGAAGCAGGTATGATTTTGATTAGCGGACCGCAGGTCATGCAAGGGTACCTGAACGATGCTGAACGTACCGCCAAGGTAGTGTGCAATCTCAACGACCAGCGCTGGTATATCACTGGAGACAAGGGTTATCTGGATGAAGATGGTTTTCTGACCATTGTTGATCGCTACTCACGCTTCGCTAAAATTGGCGGTGAGATGATTGGCCTCGGCGCGGTGGAGCAGGCTGTTAAAGCCACGCTTGCCGACCCCGATACCGCCATCATGGCGGTCAACATACCGGATGCTCATAAAGGCGAGCGTATTGTCTTGCTCTCGGAAACCCCGCTGGATGCACAGGCTGTCAGAACGGCCCTGCGCGGCCAGGGTATCTCATCGCTAATGATTCCCAGCCACTGGTTCACCGTTAATCAATTACCACAACTAGGTTCCGGGAAGCCTGATATCGCCGGTGCCAAACGCTTGGCGCAGGAACAACTAACCGAAAGCGAGCAGCCCTCGCTACAGTAGCCCAACCGTGAATAATGGGCTCCCATTAGCGCTGTAGAAACCAGGCAGTGTCTAAAAGAACTGCCTGGTTTCAAAGGCTTAATTACGGGTGTGAAGAAGCGCTTTTTTATCCGAGCCGATAATTTTTACTTATAGCATCCAGAATAAATGTGTATTAAGTTAAGCTAATAGTCCTATGAAATTACTGCTTCGTAAAGGCTCCTACCCACTAAAAGAGGAATGCTTTATGTCCAACCCAGCCATCAATATTTACAAGCAACGTCGTAGTCAATACGCTATTGGTAAAAACATTTCCATCGGTCAAACCGACGCCACTTCCCTGATCAAGGAAGCGGTGAAACAGGCCCCCACTGCCTTCAATTCCCAAAGCTCGCGCGCAGTCATTCTGTTCAACGAGCAGAACGACAAGTTCTGGCAACTGGTGCTGGATACGCTGCGTGCCATCGTGCCTGCTGAATCCTTTGCGCCGACCGAGCAAAAGATCAATAGCTTTTCCGCTGGCGCGGGTACCGTACTGTTTTTTGAAGATCAGGACGTTGTCAAAGGATTGCAGGAGAAGTTTCCACTTTACGCCGACAACTTCCCTGCCTGGTCAGAACACGCCACGGGCATCGCCCAGTTTGCCGTTTGGACCGCCCTTGCCGAGGCCGATATCGGCGCCAGCCTGCAGCACTATAATCCGATTATCGACGACGCCGTATTTGAAACCTGGGACCTGCCGGCTTCCTGGAAACTGCGTGCGCAAATGCCCTTCGGCTCTCATGAGGCGCCGTTAGGCGAGAAGACATTTATGGATGACGAAGAACGCTTCCGCATCTTCGCTTAAGCATTTTCTTAAAAAAAACAGGCCTTTGCGGATATAAATCGCGCCATCATTATAGCAGCGAAATGTGTGTCCAAGTGCCCCGCCCTCTTATACACTTCATTGTGGAAGGGTTTGCGGGGCGCTTCAGTTTTAAAGCATCGCTTTTATGTGCAAAGCTTCCTTACATAGCTCCTTACTTACCAGACAATCAACCTTCAAAGTCGTACAGCTTAGTAGGGTTATGGACAAGTACCTTCTCGAGCGTGGCGGGGTCATCTATAAGCCGCAGGAGCTCGTCTACCAGGTCGCCATCGTTTGGCATAGGCCCTGGCAGCTGCACATGGGGCCAATCTGTACCGAACACACACCGATCCGAGTTACGGCGAGTTAGCTCATGGAAGAAGGGGTCTACATCCTGATAAGGCGCACTGGCTTTAAGCGTCATACGGTTAGGGCCCGAGAGCTTGACCCATGTGTCGCCCTTTTCAATTCGATTAAGCAGATGCTTAAAACCTGGGTCATTAATCCCTTTAGAGACAGGCATGTGCCCCATATGGTCAATGACCTTGGATACCGGCAAACGGTCCAGGGTATGGGCAAGGTCGTTAAAATTGGACACATCAATCAGGCACTGGACATGCCAATTCCACTGCGCAATCCGCTCGCTGAGTGCGGTAACCGCGTCAAAATCGATGCCGCCTCGGAAAAGCATATTAATGCGAATCCCCCGCACGCCTAGCTCATGCAGACGAGCAATCTCTTCATCGCTGGTATCGGTATTTAAAACAGTAATACCGCGCCATTCAAGATTGCAAGCTTGAGCGTGTTGGAGCCCGTCAATCAATCGGCGGTTGTCGGTTCCATACACGCTGGGCTGCACTAACACAGCACGGTCAAACCCCATCACCGACAGCATGTGCTGGTAGCTGTCAAAACTTGCATCAGGCGGTGTGTAGCTACGATCCGGCTGATAAGGGTACTGCGTAGCCGGGCCAAATAAATGAGCATGACAATCACAGGCCCCCTTTGGAAGCTTGCGCTTGGGTGCTCGGGGATTGGGGTGGGGAGCGGGTATATCAGGTACTAAAATATCAGGTACTAACATTAGGATCCCTTCGACTCAGTGGAAAGCAAGCCAAGACGACGCGAAGCATTGGTCAGGTGTAGCCGCATGGCCGCCCGCGCCTCTTCTGGCTCAGCATTCAGGATTCCATCAACGATATTCTGATGCTCGACCTGAACGATCTGTTCAAGCTTGGCGTCACGGGCCGTATGTCGACGTGCGGTACTGATAGCCATGGACATACGGTTATAAAAGAAGTCTATAAAATCGCAGAAGAAATGATTGCCTGTGGCGGCAGCAATGGCTTGATGCAAGGCGAGATCGTATTTTTCGCCGTCCACTTTACGCTCCAGGCTGATAGCAAGCCGCTCAAGCGCCAACGCAATCTCATCGCGCTGGTTTTGAGTAGCGTGAGTGGCGGCCTGCGCAGCCGCCCCTGCTTCGATTTCTCTACGCATCTCGTAAATAAATCGCAGTTCGCGTTGATCAATCTCATTCACATTCAGTGCAAATGCAGACCTTTCGGGCAAAATAGCGGCTATAAACGTACCGCTACCCTGTTGCGTATAAACCAGGTTGGTTTGCCTTAACTCGGCAATCGCTTCACGAATGACGGCTCGGCTCATACCAAAGCGCTCCATCAAGCTCGCTTCAGTGGGCAGCTTCGCGTTGGGAAGATAAATCCCTTCGCGAATTTCGCGCTCTAGCGTAGCCGCTGCTTCAGATGACAAGCGTCGACCACGTATAGGCGGCTGTGAGCCGGATATCATCCAAGCACACTCGGCAGCCATAGCGTAACGGCGGGAACATAGGCAATGAGCCCTATCACCAGCAGAAGTACTCCCAGGAACGGCAACAGGTGTGTTGCGATCCGCTCGATACTCATTCCGCTAATGGAGGAAGCCACGAAAATGGAGTAACCCAGCGGAGGGGTAACCATGCCTACAGCAAAATTGATCACTACCATAGCGCCCAACTGAATGGGGTCGAGACCGATTTGTGCGCCGATGCCAATAAGTACGCCACTCATAATCACCATGGCTGAAATATTGTCCATTACGGCACCAAGCAACAGCAAAAGTAGATTGATAAACAGCAATAGCAAGAGAGGGTTGGTAGTGACCCCTAGAATCAGCTCGGTGATTTTAGTAGGCAACTCTTCACTCGCGATGACCCAAGCAAAACCATAGGCCGTCACAATAATAAACATGATCACGGCCGTTGTGCGCATCGCGCTGATTAACAAGCCCGGCAGTTGGCGCCAATGTAGGTCGCGATAAACGAAAAGCCCTATCACAGCACTATAGAGCGCACCGACCATCGCCGCTTCTGTCGGTGTAAAGATACCTCCATAGATACCGCCCAGAATGACAACCGGAGCAAGCAGCGCCCATAAGCCTTCCCGCAGCGCTGAAAGAATCTCAGCACCGGACGCCCGGGGGTCGCTAACAATCCCCTGTCGCTTGGCATAGAAATAACTGATGACACAAAAACCTGCGGCAGCAAGAAGCCCCGGAACAACGCCTGCCAGGAAGAGTTTGGAGATCGATTGTTCTGACAGCACGCCCCATATCACCATAGGAATAGAGGGAGGGATCATTTGGCCAAGAGGCCCTACCGCCGTTGATAGTGCAGCGGCATACCCACGCTTATAGCCACGCGACTCAAGCTCATCAATCATAATGGAGCCAATAGCCGCTGTCGTAGCAGGGGCAGAACCAGAAATAGCACCAAAGAATGTACCCGCACCGACGGTTGACATCGAAAGGCCGCCGGGGAAGTGACCTATAAAGGTAGAGGCTACTTTGACGAGGCGTCGTGACAACCCTCCAGCGCCCATTAGCGCGCCTGCAAGTATAAACCCAGGAATCGCCAGCAGGCTGGTTGAGCTACTGCCGGCCATAAAGCGCTGTGCCGCAATCAAAAGATTGAGATCAGCCATCCAAATGCCGACCAAGGCCAGCAGGCCAAGCGCGAAAGCAATGGGAGTACCCAGGAATAAAAGGCCGAAGAGACCGAATATAAGAACGAGGCCTGTGTCATCCATTATCTTGTTCCCTTAAGGCATTGAGCGAGCCTGGCCTAAACAGCAAGGCGATAGCGTGGACGCAGATGAGGGCGCCCCCAACCGGCAATGCAGCGTTCTTTACCCAGAGGGGATAACGAATGGCAGGAGAGACCTGGTTGATCGTAAATTCCATAAAGCCATAACCCGTCCAAACCATGGCAATACCGAATATCAGTACAAGAAGAACGTTGATACGCTCGAATAAGCCCGATAGTGCATCAGGCAGTAGCGACAGAAAAAGCGTCACGCGGACATGCTCAAACCGACGTACCAAGGCACTAGAAAAAAGAAAGGTGGTCCAAGAGGCCGCCAGCAGCGCTATCTCATCTGACCAGGACAGCGAGTCTTGCAGCACATATCGATAAAAAACACCTAACAAAAGGGTGAGAACCATCACCGCAGCGGAAAAGGCGCCTACATACTGGCTAAGCGTAGCTAGCCTTTGACTGAACGCATCAATATAACGGTACATGATGGCTACCTGGCGTCAAAACTGCCCGGCCTTAGGCCGGGCGAGGGATTTATTCAGCGATTTATTCAGTTACGAGCTGAAGGGTACGATCAACAAGATCGGCACCGATTTTGCCGCGGTACTCTTCATAGACAGGTGCGACTCTTTCACGGAAAGCCTCAACGTTTTCGATCTCGTTAATTTCCATACCCTGCTCTGCGATCTGAACAAGGATCTCTTCGTTATTGGCCGCAATCGTCTCGCGCTGACGCTCAATCGCCTTGGCGGCAGCCTCACGAACAACGTTCTGCATATCAGCAGACAGGCCGTCCATGGCTTGCTTTGAAATCAGCAGCCCCAACGCATTGTAGGTATGGCTTGTCAGAGAAAGATAATCTGTTACCTCAGGATATTTATTGGCAAAAATCACCGCCAAGGGAATTTCCAAGCCATCTATGGTGCCTTGCTGTACCGCAGTGAATGACTCACTCCAAGCCAAGGGAAGAGGGTTCGCCCCCAGGACACGGAAGCTCTCTATGTAAAGATCGCTCGGCTGTACGCGCAGTTTAATGCCGCTGAAATCTTCAGGTGATGTTATTGCGCGCTCGTTGTTAATCGTATGGCGAAAACCAGCCTCAGCAAATCCTAAACCAATAATTCCCTGCGGTTCGAGACGCTGCATAAGCTCTTGCCCAATCTCACCATCAAGAATCTCGTGAGCTTGCTCACTGTTGGCATAGAGGAAGGGCAAATCATTGAGCTGAAAACTGGAATCGATGGTGCTGATTTGAGTTCCAGTGATAACCGCTGCGTCCAGAATACCTAGCTGCATACCCTGTAGCATTTCCGTATCGTCACCCAGTTGGTGATTCGGGAAAAACCTAACATCAAACTCGCCTGGCGCGGCGTTTTCTAACTCTTCAGCAAAATAGCGTGCGGCAATCGCGTAAGGATCAACTTCACTATCCGCTGTGGTCCATCCCAAGCGCAGGGTGGTCGCTGCCTGCACCTGAGCTGAAACGGTAACTAATCCGACCAGCATAGCGCCGGTTAACATTGAGAGCCTGGTGCTAAACATCTTGGTGTTCCCTTATGACGTGTATAAAGCAAAAAACCGTATGATTAAAATCATTATAAGCCTGTATTTTTTGTCTAATGAATTCTTCGAATAATTAGCAATACAGGCATTTATTAGACATGCGCACCTTACAAGTACGCCCTATCATTGGGTATTAGCCTAAAGCATAATTGCATTAACGTATTACACACTTATTGAGAATATGTATTTAACGCGGGTACTGGTCATTTTCTGAAAAACTGCTTGCTGAGGTTTTTGGGTGTGCGTGAAAGGTCATTGTGTGGGCAAGCACTTAGAAGCAACGGAGAACATTTGTTATACGCGCACGGTAACCAAGCGCGAACGCCCCATAGCTCGATGTTTTGCTATCAGGGTGTCGCGCCATAAGTGAAAGAAAATAAAATCGAAGGGTTGAGTGCTTAGGCTAACGTGCCTGAAGCCCCCCAGAATCTGCTATCAGCTCGTATGGGATAACCTTGTGACCCCTGCGTGCGCTACTTCACAAAGGTTACACTTCCTTACGCGGCTCAGAGTCTGAAGCGTTTTTTTCACTGCTCGTCCCCATAATGGTTTTATGAGGCTTGGTGCCTTCTGCACGGGCAATATCCTGATGGCTAATCACCATAACGTCCCTGGGCCACCAATCGGGATGCTCTTCACGTATAAAGGTCAGCAGCTTTTCCCGAATATTCATTTCAGCGGTCCAGCCCGACATGGGATCAGAAGCCACAAAGTAGCAGGTAATCACCAACGTTGTCGCTGTTTGCCCCGTCGCGTAGCACAGAAGTTTATGATGCTCGATGACACTATCTTCCATCTTGGCATACTCTAGAAACTTCTTGCGCAATAACGCAATATCGGTACTTAGATGCAGAATCAGCTCCATACTGCGGTACATTTTCGCGCTCTTGACCGACAGATTCTGGAAAGGCCTAGAGACAAAGTACGTTACCGGAACAACGATTCGCCGGTCGTCCCACACCCGCAGCCGAATAAAGGTATAGAAAATACCTTCCACATAGCACCACTCATCTTCAAAAATCACCAAATCGCCGATACGAATCGGCTTGGCAAGCGATAACTGCATCGATGAAAGAATATTGCCCAGCACGGCCTGCCCGGCAATACCCACCAGCACCGCCAACACACTGGCCGAGGCCAGCAATGAAAGACCAAGCGTCTCAAAGAGCTGGATCTGACTTAACACGTAGATGGTCACCGCCGACACCATCACCAATATCACGGCCCGACGCACCGCATAGAGCGTGGTGAGAAGCCTACGTTCATCCTTTGGTTTGGTGTCGTCGATTTCCCCCACTAGCCGCCGGGCCATGCGCAGCATGATTGTGTCCACCAAACGCAGCGCAATCGTGCCGACTCCCCACGCCATAACAGTAATCAACAGAACACGGAATGTGGTCATTGCCACTGCAGAGAAAGAGACGACATACTCAAGCAGCATCTGCGTGACAAGCGACATGGCGATGAGCGACATCGGCCCCTTGATACGCGCGGCAAAAATACTGAGCGCGCCAGAAGGTAGCCATCGGGCCATCAGGCCCACAAAGGTGTAGATGCCCCAGCCCAGCAGTACAATTAATAGAAGAAAGGCGGGGACGGCAATCCACTCCCACACCATTAGAAAGCCGAACGTGGTTTTAAATCGGTCGGGTATATACTCCTCAACCATGGAGGGGCCATACTCATCGTAAAGCAAAGGGATTGAGGTAACGCTTCCCGGCATGATCAGCCAGATGGGGTCTTCGTCTCCTACTCGGTATCGCCCCAGGCGAATGTCGTAGGCTTCACCATCGGCTTGTAGTGAGGCCAACTCAATATCCCGTCGCGGATTACCAGCGAGCGGGTTTTCGCCCGTGGTGTCTTCGATAACGGCATCCTGGCGGCCTGAAAGGTTCGACGCACTCAGCCACTCACCGCGCCGGAATACCTCGGCTAACTGCCTGGCCAGCACATGTCCACGCTCCTGCTGCTCTTCTGGTGACAGTTCGGCAAGATTCAGTACGTGGGCGGCCCCCTGATAGTCCTCCTCCTCAGTCAGCTCAAGAAAACTCCGAATCGCCTCCCTCGGCGACATACGGTTAATCTCGTCGGGCGCTTCACCCAGCCCTACATTCAGTTCATCCGTGGTAAACCACTGTGTAGCTTCTTCGCCTTCTTCGCCCTGAGTTTGCGCGGCACAGAGGTTAGAAAACGCGAATACAATTACCAGTACCACCCATGTAGGCCACGAGCCATGTGCTTTCATAAGCCCCATATTCACTTGGGAGTCAAAAGTTCTACACTAACATCCAGCGTTACTGGACTATCCATGTCAGTGAAGGTGAAAAATCAAGTACAGCCTACCTTTAGGTAGGACGCAAGGCGGAGTAATAAACAGCAATATTAATACGGCCCACCACCTCACACATAAAGAGTCGGCCTGTTATGCCTACGCATAAGGCCTTACAACAAAGCTGCATAGCGCCACTTAGGTTGGGTGAAAGCAGTGTGACTAGCGTCATATTAGCGACTTGCAAAGCATCGAACCTCACGATAGCTTAATCTAACGAGGCCGATAAAACGTCTCCCCAAAACGGCGTTGGGATAAGCAGCGTGTTAATCAAAAAAGAGCGGAAACCGAATAAAACACAGCAGGGGAACCTTTAGATGCGTCGATTGCGGTCATTTTCAGCCATTATAGGTCTTATCGCAGCAGGCCTTGCCCTGCCCTCCAACGCTGATGACATTAATAAGGAGACTTGGCGCTTTCAGCTTACCCCCTATGTCTGGATGGCCGGATTGGCAGGCGATGTGCGCCCGCTTGAAAATGCCCCTACCGTTAGTACTTCACGCTCTTTCAGCAGCATTTTGGATGACCTGGATGGCGCCTTTTTCATGACCGGCACCGCACGCCAGGACCGCTTGGTACTTTTTGGCGATATTTCCTGGGCCTCCCTTAGCCAGGCAAGCACGCTACTCTTCGGCATTGTCGCGAATAGCAAGCTACGCCAGCGTTTTATAACGGCCGCTGCGGGTTATCAAGTGATAACAACCCCGACACAGCAGCTTGACCTACTGGCAGGCGCACGTACCTGGCAAATTGATACCGATATCAATATTCCTGCGCTGGGCATTGATGTAGCCAAAACCAAACAGTGGGTAGACCCTATTGTGGCGGCACGCCTGCGATCACACTGGGCACCCAACTGGTCCACACTGCTTCATGCAGATATAGGCGGCCTGGAGATGTCGAAAAAAAACACCTGGCAAGTTGTCGCTACACTCAACTATCAGTTCAGCGATACGCTTTATCTTTCAGGCGGCTATCGCCATTTATCGGTTAAACGCGATGAAACAGACTCACTTATCGATATCGAAATGGGCGGACCTCTCGCCGGCATTACGTGGCGCTTTTAGTTAATGCGAGGGCACGATGCTTACGAGGTTACTGGGTAAATTGACTCAAGAAGCACAAGATCGCTAACCCCGTAATAAAAGCAATGCGCTTAGCCGAACAGGCGCGTTAGATGCTGGGCATAAGCGGCCATATCACGTGCAACGTCTGGCGCCTTGATTACATCGTTGGCGATAAACGTAGGCAGCGCTTTCAGGCCAACAAATTCCTGAGACTTATGGAACGGGAAGTAAACGCCATCGACACCGCGCCCTTCAAAGAAGTTATCTGCCTCATCAAAGGCGGCCAGCGGCGCATTCCAGGTGAGCGACAGCATATAGCGCCGCCCTTGCAGCAAGCCGCCACTGCCGTACTGCCTGGTGGGATCCTGGCGCGAGCGGCCGTCGCTGGCATAAAGCGAGCCATGCCCAGCGGTGAAGACTTCATCAATGTAGCGTTTAACGCTCCAGGGCGCGCCCATCCACCAACCCGGCATCTGATAGACGATGGTGTCTGCCCAGAGGAATTTTTCCACCTCGGCCTCTGCTTCGTAACCCTGTTCAATTACCGTCTCGCGAACTTCATGGCCCAACTCGGCGAGCGTACGCCACGCGACATCATGCAGCGTATTATTGAGTTCACCGCCAGAATGTGCGAACGGCTTGCCGCCATTGATTAACAGAATCTTCATCGTTAAAAACCTCTCGCCCAATAGATAGTTTGCCTGCTGATAGGCGACAACCCTACCAACATGGCTTGAATGCCGCTGATTATGGGGTGCTTAAAAGCATGGAAAAACCCGTCCACGGGCAAGAGACTTTTGATATAAAATCAACAACGACATTTAACCTGGACAGGCAAGAGCAACGCTTATGAAAACCACGCTTGAAGAGCAGCAAGCATTTATCACCGTGGTGGACAGCGGCTCGATCACCGGCGCCGCCGAACGGCTGGGCATTACGGTATCGGGCGTTAGCCGAGCGCTTAACCGCCTGGAGCTCAAGCTTGGCGCCACCCTGCTACGCCGAACCACCCGCCGCCTGGAGCTAACGGAAGAGGGAGAAACGTTTTTACAACACTGCCGCCGCATACTAACGGCGGTAGAAGCCGCAGAAGAGTCCGTTCAGCATCACCACGGCCAACCTCAAGGGCGGCTACGAGTGAACGCTGCGCCCAGCTTTATGCAGTTTGTCGTTGTGCCGGTACTTGGTGAGTTTCGTGCCCGCTACCCCGGCATTACGCTACAGCTGGATACCCACGACCGTTTTGTTGACCTGCTGGAACAGCGTGTGGACCTCGCCATTCGTATCGGGGAGCTGGACGACTCTTCGTTACATGCCCGGCGCCTGGGTCATAGCCCGCTTCGCCTCTTGGCAAGCCCTGCTTACCTTGAGCGCGCGGGCACTCCTCAAGGTATTGAAGATCTTAAGCACCATAGTCTGCTCGGCTTCAGCCAGCTTGAACACCTTAACCATTGGCCGCTGCGCCGTGCCGATGGTGAGTGCTTACACATTATGCCCGCCCTCTCCGCCTCCAGCGGCAGCACGCTGATTGAGCTAGCGCTTAAAGGTGAAGGAATCGTCTGCCTTGCCGACTTCATGACCATCAAGCCCCGCAAGGCGGGCACACTTGTCGATGTGCTGCCCAGTCATACCGAACTTCAAATGCAGGCCGTCAATGCTGTTTACTACCGCCAAGCCACACTTTCACAGCGCGCCCGGCTGTTTATGGACTTTCTAGCCGAACGCCTGCCGGGGGAGTATTTGCAGAGTTAAAGCGGCAAATAGTGAATCAAGGGTTCTGGAACAAGATATTCACTATTCTGAACCTGACGCTCTACACTCTCTTTACGAATGACGTTTATTTTGAAACGCAGCGGCCAAAATGCCGGTGGGCATAGCAATAAGGCCAATACCGGCCACAGCGCCTATAACACGAAGCCCCGGCCTGGGGCCGGGGCGTGACAAACACCTGCGTTAACGGCGTTACGCTTAGGACTCTACGTGGAATGCCATAGTAGCGTTGACGGCCTTTTTCCAGCCGGCATAAAGTTCGTCGCGCTTTTCATCTTTCATCTGTGGTTCAAAGCGACGCTCCAACGCCCACTGTGCAACGATTTCATCTCGCGATTTCCAGAAACCAACGGCGAGGCCAGCAAGATACGCCGCGCCAAGCGCAGTGGTTTCGTTTATTTCGCAGCGTAGAACATCCACTCCCAGTATGTCGGCCTGGAACTGAGCAAGGAAATCGTTAGAGATCGCCCCACCGTCGGTGCGAAGCTCGGTGAGCGCAATGTCGGCATCCGCCTGCATGGCTTTGAGAACATCGGTGCTTTGATAGGCAAGTGATTCGACCGCCGCGCGCACAAAGTGCTCTTTTTGAGTCCCCCGAGAGAGCCCAAACATGGCGCCACGTACGTTAGAGTTCCAGTAAGGCGCACCCAGTCCGGTAAAGGCAGGCACCATATAAACGCCGTCATTATCCTTAGCACGCGTGGCGTACGCTTCGGAATCAGACGCTTTGCCCAGCATTCTCAGGCCATCACGCAGCCACTGAATCACCGAGCCCGCCACAAATACGCTACCTTCAAGGGCGTATTCCAGCGTGCCATCCACTTCCCACGCAACAGTAGTAAGCAGGCCATTTTTAGACGGCGTGGCTTGGGTGCCCGTGTTCATTAACGTAAAGCAGCCCGTGCCATAGGTGTTTTTCGCCATACCCGGCTCGAAACAGGCTTGGCCGAACAGCGCGGCGTTCTGGTCGCCAGCGATACCGGCAATCGGCACTTCCTGGCCCATCAGGAATTTAGGCAGCACGTTGCCGTAAACTTCACTGCTGGACTTAACTTCGGGCAGCATTGACTCAGGTACGCCAAACAGTGCCAGCAGCTCCGGGTCCCACTTCCGGTCACGAATATTAAACAGCATCGTGCGCGATGCGTTGCTGACATCTGTCGCATGCACAGCACCGCCAGTCAGGTTCCACACCAGCCAGGAGTCGATGGTGCCGAACAGCAGGTCGCCCTTTTCCGCTTTTTCCTTAACGCCCGCTACGTTGTCGAAAATCCACTTCAATTTGGTGGCGGAGAAGTAAGCATCAATGACCAGCCCGGTTTTATCGCGAATCATATCGGCATGGCCCGCTTCGCGCAGCTCATCGCAAATCTCGGCGGAATGACGCGACTGCCAGACGATGGCGTTATGTACGGCCTGCCCAGTATTTTTATCCCATACCACGGTGGTTTCACGCTGGTTGGTAATACCGATAGAGGCAACTTCGGAGACATCAACGCCGCTGTTGTTAATCACCTCGGTCAAGGTGGTCAGCACGCTGGTCATGATTTCGCGAGGACAGTGCTCGACCCAACCCGGGCGCGTAAAAATCTGCTCAAACTCATGCTGGGCTACGCTGACAACCCGGCCTTCATGGTCAAACAGCATCGCCCGCGTGCTGGTGGTGCCTTGGTCAATAGCGAGAACGTAGTTTTTCTGGCTCATGAAATGCCTCTCAAGCGTTAACGTTAAATGATTGTTTTAAAAAGGATCAAATCAGCAGGCTGACTTAATAAGCCCAGCTGACTTAATAAACATAAGCGGCAAGCCCGGCAAGGACACTGCCGATAAGGGGTCCTAAAATAGGGACCCAAGCGTAAGACCAGTTGTTCGTCCCCTTGTGCTTAATGGGAAGTAATGCGTGGGCAATGCGCGGCCCCAAGTCCCGAGCGGGGTTGATCGCATAGCCTGTAGGCCCACCCAGCGAAGCACCAATGGATACTACCAGCAATGCCACCGCCAACGGGCCAAGCCCAGAAGGCGTATGTCCAAACATGATAATGACGAACACCAGCACAAAGGTACCGATGATCTCAGTGACCAGATTCCACCCGTAAGAAGGAATCGCCGGGCCTGTAGAGAACGTCGCCAGTATGCTTGACGCGTCTTCGGTCGCGTCGTAATGCTTTTTATAGGCCAGATAGCAAACGGTGGCACCCAACCAGGCACCGATGAGCTCAGCCGCAAAGTAGGCCGCAGTGGTCACAGCGTTAATAGGGATGCCGGGGGCGTATTCCGTCGCCGGGCCGACGAGCAATCCAAGCGTAACGGCGGGATTGATATGTGCCCCAGTCTCATAGGCAACATAAACCGCGCAAAAGACCGCCAGCCCCCAACCAAAGAAGATAACGATGCCATCGCTGCCATTACCGTTGGTTTTGTTCAGCAGCACGTTAGCGACTACGCCACACCCCAAGAGCGTCAATATGGCCGTACCCACTATTTCGTATAGAAAAATTGTTTCAAGCATCGTACCCAGCTACTCCATGTGATCGGTTTGCTCTGTTTAGAACGATTGAATGTTCTTTTTAGAAAATATCGCTTTCCTTTTTTCATCCTATAGGGGGTATTGAAAAAAACAATACAAAAAAATAACTCTCTTTAAATTCACCATCTATGCTTTTGATTAATATAAATTTTCAAACAAATAGACATTAGTTCAACACCCCCTTTCCTTATGATAATTAATCATTACCTGCTCACATAAAACATCCTCACATCAACTAACGAACATATTTTTTTCGATAGTTACCGCAGCGCTCATCTTCTGCGCTTATTGTATTAACCGAAAAACATGGCAATTTTTGGGGTAGCAAAACGTGACCTATACTCACGTTGTCAGCTATCCAGCTGGCTATCGTAAGCCCGTATAGAGAGCGGGTTTGACCACGTTTTTTGGGGTCACTTATCAAGGAGGGCGTATCATGAGGAGGTCTACAACGACGACCTATCCAGGCGGCATCTATCCGCTTCATGCCGTATTACTGGTGAGCATTTTTCCACTTTTTCTTGGCGCCGCGTTAAGCGATTACGCCTACTCGAAAAGCTTTCATATTCAATGGGGCACATTTTCTTCCTGGTTAATTGCTGGCGGGCTTGTTTTCGCAGGCCTGGCGTTTTTATGCGCAATTATCGGTCTCTTTCGTGCCGAACATCGTCGCGGGCTTGTTCTGGCTTACCCAGCACTCTTGCTGGTCATCTGGATACTTGGCTGTATCAATGCCCTGGTGCATGCCCGCGATGCCTGGGCCATGATGCCCACCGGCTTTATTCTTTCGATCATCGTTACCGTATTGAGCGTCGCAGCGATTTGGATCGGTTTTTCTCGGCCCACTGTCGGAGCAACGTCATGAAACATTTCGCCCTTCGTTACACAACGCCGCTGGTATTTATGCTGGCTGCCAGCAGCGCGAATGCCTTTGATGTAGAACAGCCCTTTGGCCCCAACCCAACACTTCCCGAGCCACAGCGCGGGCTGCTGCCAGACATGACCGTCCCCGAGCCCGCCGAATGGGGCGACAGGCTACCGACGGTACCTAGGGGCTACACCATCGCCAGGATTGCTTCTGATCTTAAGGTGCCCCGGCAAACCATCATGCTGCCTAATGGCGATATTCTGGTGGCGGAAGGTAGCGGCGGTAATGCACCTGCATTAAAGCCCAAGGATGTGATCGCTGGGTACATCAAGGACCAGGGCAACACCGCTGTAGAGGGCGGCGACCGCTTAACCCTGCTACGCGATGACAATGGCGACGGCAACTACGAACAGATGATTTTCGCACAAGACCTTAACGCGCCTTATGGGCTGGCTCTGATAGACAACAACCTCTATGTGGCCAACCAGGATGCGCTGGTGCGCTTTGATTATGACGAGGGCCAAACAGAGGCCAGCGGGCCGCCAGAAGTCATTGCGCAACTGCCCTCAGCGATCAATCACCACTGGACCAAGGCGATGACCGCCAGCGCCGATGGGCAGTTTGTTTATGTCGGTATCGGCTCGAACAGCAATATTACCGAGCGGGGCATGGAGGCGGAGGTTAATCGCGCCGAAGTGTGGGAGATCAATGTCGACACGGGCGCGCACCGCCCCTATGCCACCGGCCTGCGCAACCCCTCAGCGCTAGCCACCCAACCCGATACCGGCACGCTTTGGGCAGCGGTTAACGAACGTGACGAACTCGGTCCGGACCTGGTACCTGATTATATTACCTCGGTTCAGGAAGGCGGTTTTTATGGCTGGCCCTACAGCTACTGGGGACAGCATGTTGACCCTCGCGTACGCCCGGAAGATCCTGAAAAAGTGGCATCCGCTATTGCACCGGACTACAGCCTTGGCTCTCACGTAGCCCCGCTTGGCCTGGCTTTTTCTACGCCCGCCATGGGCGAAGAGTACGCCGAGGGCGTTTTTGTAGGTGAGCACGGCAGTTGGAACCGCGCGGACCCGGTTGGCTACAAGGTAAGCTTCATCCCCTTTAGCAACGGCCAACTTGCTGACAGCGACCCGATTGATTTTGCCAGCGGGTTCCTTACCGATGATGGCAGAGCACTTGGCCGCCCGGTCGGTGTCACTATTGATCCGGATGGCGCGCTTATTATTGCCGATGACCTGACCAATGCGATTTGGCGGGTTACGCCGGATAATCCGCCCGCCCCACCGGAGCAGGAGCCTGAAGCAAACGCTTCTGAGCCAGAGGAGCCCGAGCCAACATCCACCGAACCACCCGAGCAGCCATCAACGCCCCAAGAGGCTGACTAACCACCAAGCGTCGGGCAGGTACTCCCTGCCCGTCGCTGCTTCATCACGCTGTCTCAAACGGTGAATGCTTAAAACCCCAGCAAGCGCTTACGCACGGGGCGAATAGCCACCAAAGCCAGCACTGCCAGCGCCAACCACTCCAGCCAAACAGGCAGTAGTTCCTGAACCTCGCTTGCCTGATCGACCACGTTCCAGCCCGTCACTCCCAGCACGCTATCTACTGTCCAACCTACGAGCACAGTAACGACAAGCACGCTGGCGAGATAAACCGCCAACGCTGCATTGCCCAGTTCGCGACGCAATATCGCTAACGTCGCCAGACTGGTGATCGGCCCCGCCAGCAGGAAAACCAGCGCCATACCCGGTGAAATCCCCGCTAACAGCAGCCCAGCGGCAACCGGCGTGGCCGCTGCCGCACAAATGTAGAGTGGGATGCCCACCACGGCCATCAGCGCAAGCGCCAGCAGCCCACCTGAGTAATGGGCCAGCGTATCAGGCGGCACCAGCGTTACCAGCACGCCCGCCAGCAACAGTCCGGCAAACACCCATGCGCTGATATCATCCAACAGATCACTAAACGCATAACGCAGCCCGGCCTTCAAACCGCTGGGTTCGTCGGCTTTCGTGGTGGGCGTATGACAGCCGGAGGAAGCGCAGCAGCCGCCAAGCGTGGCAGGGGCGGGAGTTGCAGGTTCACGCGTTAATCCGACTAGCAGCCCGGTGACAATGGCCGTTACCAAGGCACCGATGACGCGCACGACGGCCATCAACGGACCAAGCAGTACGCTGGTCAGTAGAATGGAATCAACGCCCACCCCCGGCGTGCTGATTAAAAAAGACGTCGTGGGCCCACGCCCTGCACCACTCCGATGCAAAGCAATAGCGGTAGGAATCGCGCCACACGAACACAGCGGCAGGGGCATACCAATGACGGCCGCCCGCACAATGCTGCCCAAGCCACGCCCTCCCATCCAGCGCTGCAGCACGTGTTCCGGCAGCCATGCTTTAATTAGCCCAGCAATTACCAACCCCAACAGCAGCCACGGGGCCGCCGTTAACGCAATTTGCAATAGCTCTATAACCAGCGTCATGTCATCACCTGCTTGTCCACAGAGGGAATAGGGGCTAGCCTAAACCCTGTAATCGTTACAGGGTCAAGCCGATGAAAAACACGTATCGCATTGGTGAAGTGGCTACCCGCACAGGCTGCTCACCGGAAAGCATTCGTCATTACGAAAAGCTCGGGTTACTGCCACCCGCCAAACGCAGCGAGCAAGGCTACCGGCATTACGACCAAGCAGCGCTTGCGCGTATCGGTTTTATTCGTCACGGCCGCAGCCTCGGTCTCGACCTACCTAGCATTCAGGAATTACTGGCACTTTCAGACCACCCGGACACCGACTGCGGCGCGGCTGACGACATCGCCACTCGGCACCTTCAGCATCTGGAAGCGCGCATTGCCAAGTTGCAAGCGCTCGCTACTGAGCTACGCCAGGTAGTACAGCAATGCCGGGGTGGCAAAACCGCCGACTGCCAGATCATCCAAACGCTATACGACCACACGCTTGCCTGCAGCGAGCACGGCTGTGGATAAATAGAGGCGACGATGCGTAGAAGCGTGGCGAGGCGCCCCTCTTCCTCAAGTAGCTATCGACTACAATGGTGTTAGCGCATCGTAAAAAGGACTTTTAAATGATCGAATCACGCGAAGAGCTAGAAGCCATCAGAAAAACATGCCATTCAATGGTGACAAGAAGCTCGAGTCTCTCTGCTGGCACAGCGATCATCCCCATTCCCGGCGTGGATATCGGGTCAGACGTTGCCATATTGCTAAGGCTCATTCCTAAAATAAACGATAAATTCGGCTTAACGCCCGAGCAAATCGAAGGTCTGGATACCGAATCAAAAGTGATGGTGATGACCGCTATTTCCAATGTCGGCAGCAAGATGGCCGGGAAGTACATCACCAAAAAACTGGTGGTATCGCTGCTTCAAAAGATGGGCGTCAAAGTAGCCGCCACCGGTGTGGCTAAATATGTACCCTTTGTCGGCAGCGCCGTGGCGGGGGGCATCAGCTTTACGGCGATGAAGTATATGGGCAATAGCCATGTTGAGGATTGCTATAAAATTGCGCTGGCGACACTGGAGAGTAACCGCGCCGACTTACAGCCAGTAACGGGTTCGATAGAACCCAAATAGAGCATACTAGCGAAAGGTGCTGGCTTGCTGCGCTTTGCATTATTGTATCTTCAGTATTGTCTAACAGGTCAGCATCTCAAACAATAAGCGTTCTCATGATCATTTACATATGAGAACTGTTTTTATATGATCCCTCTGTATTACTGATAATACTAACGAGCAAGCGCCCATAGGCGCGATGCAAGGGATTATATGAAAACGCCTTTACTCCATGCCTTAAACACGACACGCTTCGCTGGCTCTATCTCCAGGCCCACCCAACTCTTCACTAAAAGCGCACTATCCTTTCGAGAAGTCACCTTTACCGCCATTTTGTCTACGTCGCTGCTGGCTTCAACAGGTGTTGCGGCGCAAACCACTGACGCCGCTAGCCCAGAAGCGCTGGAAACCGTGACGGTCACGGGCGAAAACCTTTATGACAACGTTGGCTATACGCGCCGCACCACCAGCGCGGGTACCGGTTTAACACTAAGCCAAAAAGAGCTGCCACAAGCCATCAGCATCGTTACTGAACAACGAATGCAGGACCAAAACCTGGATACCGTCGAGGCGGTATTAAGTAACGTCACGGGTATTTCAACGCGTAATGTCGATAGTGATCGTGTCGGCTTTTCCTCCCGTGGTTTTCGTATTAACAGCTTTCAGTACGACGGCATCCCTACGCTAAACACGGATAACCGTTGGTATTTTGGTGAAGGTCGGCTCAATACGGCTATTTATGACCGCGTTGAAGTAATACGTGGCGCCAACGGGCTGGTTAGTGGATCGGGCAACCCAGGCGCTTCGGTTAATTTTGTGCGCAAGCATGCTGAGAGCCGGGAATTTACTGGCTCCGTTTCTGGCACGCTGGGCAGTTGGGATAAACGCGGTAGCACTGTTGACATAACCACACCGCTAACCGCCTCGGGCAATGTGCGGGCGCGCTTTATCGGCGGTTATGAAGAAGGGGGTGCCCACCTTGACCGTCAGGATAAGCGAAGCATGTTCGGCTACGGCGTTATTGATGCAGACGTAACCGACGCCACCACGCTTTCGTTGGGCTTTGATTACCAGGACAGCCACACCTCTTCACCCACATGGGGCGGTCTACCGCTGTGGTTCAGCGACGGCACGCCAACCAATTACTCACGCTCGTTCAGCGTGGCGCCGGATTGGTCCTACTACGACTTCAAATCTGAAAAAGTCTTCGCGGAAATCAACCATCGGTTTGCTAATGACTGGCAGGCTCGTGTAGTGGGCACCCACGAAAAAACCGATATGGATGGCAAGCTGGCGTATCCCTACGTGGAAGGAATGCTGCCAGACCAAATGGATGGCAGTGGCGTCGGCTTCTATACCGGATGGAACAAGGGGCATCGGAAAGTTAACTCTGTAGATGCCCAGGTCAGCGGGCCATTCGAGCTATTGGGACGCGAACACGAACTGGTCGTAGGCGGTAGCTACAGCGACCAGAAGAACAACTACGAAAACAGCTTCATTGATGGTCTCTTCACGGTTGATGACTTCAACAACTGGGGTGGCTCGGCACCTAACGAGGGCTGGTCCGAATTTACCCCTTCTGAAGCATCAAGCACTCGTCAGAAAGCCGTCTATACCGCTTCACGATTCTCACTTGCTGATCCGTTAACGCTGATTCTCGGCGCACGCTATACCGAATGGGATGGAATGACGCTATTCCGTAGCCTGGATAGCCAGAGCAAGCACGAAGTAACACCTTACGGTGGAATCGTATACGACCTCAACGATACCTATTCAGCCTTTGCCAGCTACACCGAGATTTTCGAGCCGCAAAACTACCGCGATGCGAGTGGCGCCTACCTGGACCCGGTGGTAGGCAAAAACTATGAGACCGGCCTCAAGGCGGCCTGGCTTAATGGCCTGGTTAACGGCTCTTTCTCAGTCTTCCGAATAGAGCAAGACAACGTTGCCACGGCAGACCCGGGGCTTCCTGGGCAAACCGAGACGTACTACTCCGCCGCTAGCGGCGGAGTGAGTGAGGGCTTTGAAGTGGAACTAAGTGGTGCGGTCACTGATGATCTTGATATGACGATCGGCTACTCCCACTTCACCGCGAAAGCCAAAGAAGGCACGTTCAATACCAATCAGCCACGCTCGCTGTTCAATCTTTTTGCCAGCTATAACGTGCCACAAAAGCGTGAGCTAACGATTGGCGGCGGCGTTAACTGGCAGAGCAGCCTGTTGGCTAGCGACCTCACCACCCCCGCCGGTATACCTACCGAGTATGAGCAAGGCAGCTATACGCTTGCCAATCTTTTTGGCCGCTACCAGTTCAATCAAGACCTATCACTTCAGGTCAACATCAAGAACCTGTTCGACGAAAAGTACTACAGCAATGTCGGTGGCTACGGCGTCTATGGCGAACCAGCCAGCATCTCCTCGACGCTGCGCTATTCGTTCTAATGCACAGGCGTTAGCAATGATGGCGTCGCCTTGATACCACCGCCTCCATTCGCCCTGCCCGAATGGAGGCGATTGCATAATTGAACCGGAGAGCATAATGACCTGGCTACGTAGCAGTAAAGCACTAGGCCTTGCGGCCGTTGCAACGCTTACTTTAGGGTCAACCCTCGCGGGTGCCCAAGAGTACCCGCTAGAAATCGAACACGCCCTTGGCACCACCATCCTTCAGGAAAAACCCGAACGGATCGCGACCGTGGCGTGGGCGAACCATGAGGTGCCGCTGGCGTTAGGCGTTGTACCGGTCGGCTTTGCTGCCGCCAACTTTGGCGATACCAACGGCAACGGTTTGCTCCCTTGGGTGGAAGCCAGGCTTGAAGAACTTGAAGTAACGCCCCCCGCCCTGTTCGATGAAGGTGATGGCATTGATTTTGAGGCCGTTGCGGCCAGTCAACCTGATGTAATCCTTGCGGCCTATTCAGGGCTTAGCCAAGCGGACTACACCACCTTGAGCCAAATTGCCCCCATCATCGGTTACTCCGAGGGCCCGTGGGCGACAGACTGGCGCGATATGATTCTTCTCAATAGTGCTGGCATGGGCATGGCCGACGAAGGCCAGGCACTGATTGAACGCCTTGAACGCCAAATTGCTGACACTGCCCAGGCGCATGCCGAACTAGAGGGCAAAACAGCCATGTTCGTGACGCACCTCGACCCCACCAACCTGGGGCGCATCTCTTTCTACACCGATAACGATGCACGCGTGCGATTCTTCCATGACCTGGGGCTGGTCTCGCCAGAAATCGTTCAAGCCAACTCGGCACCGGGCACGTTTTCAGGCGAAATCAGCGCTGAGCTAATCGACCAACTAGCAGACGTGGATATTCTCGTCACCTACGGCGGACAAGCGCTGATTGAACAGCTCGAAGCCCATCCGTTGACCTCTCGGCTGCCCGTCGTTGAAAACGGCGCCATTGTGCTGCTCGACAATAGTCCGCTGGGTACTGCGGCCAATCCGACACCCATGTCGATTTCATGGTTATTAGACGATTATGCTGACCTGCTCTCAGAAGCCGCACGCCACGCAGAGTAACGTTGTTACTGCACCCGCCGCTAGCGTTACCCGGCAGCGTAACAAGCGAGGCACGCGCCTTGCTGGAGGCCTACTGCTGCTGGCGCTGCTTGCGTTGGCGCTAACGCTTTCTGTGGCGTTTGGCGCTCGCACGGTGGGTTGGCCAGAGGTAATGGCGGCGCTAAGCGGGCAGGTAGAAACCATTGGTGATGCCGCCGTGGCGAGCCGCTTGCCGCGTACTCTACTGGCAGTGCTGGCAGGCGCCGCGCTTGCCGTATCAGGAGGCGTTATGCAAGGGCTTACCCGTAATCCGCTTGCCGACCCCGGCCTGTTAGGCGTTAACGCCGGGGCGGCGCTGGCCATTGTCATAGGAATCGCGTGGTTTGGGATTGATAAAACCACGACCTACATCTGGACGGCTATTCTGGGTGCAGGGCTTGCCGCCGTAGCGGTTTACACCATCGCGAGCCTGGCACGCGGGGGCGCCACACCGCTCAGGTTGGCGTTGGCCGGAGCCGCTACGACGGCGGCGCTAAGCTCGCTGGCGACGGCCGTTATACTGCCACGCGGCGATATTGCGGGGCTGGCGCAGTCGTGGCTGGTGGGCGGTATTGGCGGCGCGACGTACGATCAGATCACGCCCGTGCTGCCTTTTCTGCTCGCAGGTTTTGTGATCACGTTACTCGCCGCGCGCAAGCTCAACCTGCTGGCACTGGGCGACGATGCCGCTGCGGGCCTGGGCGAAAAAGTCGCCGTCGCCAGAGCCATGTCGGCGGTGGGCGCGGTACTGCTATGCGGCCCGATTACGGCTATCTGTGGCCCCATCGGCTTTGTCGGGCTGGTGGTGCCACATGCCTGCCGCCTGCTTGTTGGCGGTGACTACCGCTGGCTATTGCCGTTTTCCGCCCTAGGTGGCGCCGTGCTGTTAACGTTTTCAGATGTGGTGGGGCGGCTGGTAGCGCATCCTGCGGAGCTTGATGCGAGCATCGTTACCGCCTTTATCGGTGCCCCCGTGTTTATCTGGATCGTACGCAACCGCAAAGTAGGCGCGCTATGAACCCGCCCTCTTATAACGTCACTCCTTCATCCCCCTCTCAACGCCATGGGCACCGTCCTTACGGGCAGATGCGTCGGGCACACGCCAAGCGCCGGGGGCGGATACTTGCGGTATTGGCCGCCTGTTTACTGGCAGGCGTAGTGTTGACCTTGATGCTCGGGCAGTCCTTTACGCCACTCACCACGGTGCTGCGCATTCTGGGTGGCGCTGAGGTGCCCGGGGCCAGTTTTACCGTGCGAGAATTACGCTTACCAAGGGCCGTGGTTGCGGTGCTGGCAGGCGCCTGTTTTGGACTGGGTGGTGTCGCTTTTCAAACCCTACTGCGTAACCCGCTGGCAAGCCCCGACATTATCGGTATTAGTACCGGCGCGAGCACCGGCGCGGTGTTTGCCATTGTAGTGCTATCGCTCAGTGGCACGGCGGTTTCGATCCTTGCGATTGCGGCGGGGCTAGGCGTGGCGCTGTTAATCTACGGGCTCTCCTGGCAGCAAGGCGTAACCGGCGCTCGATTAATTCTCATCGGCATTGGCCTGGCCGCGATGCTACAGAGCGTTACGGCGTACCTTTTAATGCGTGCGCCCAGTTGGTCACTACAGGAAGCACTGCGCTGGATGGCGGGTAGCCTTAACGGTGTGCAGCTTGACCAGGCACTGCCGCTGTTTATCGCCCTGCTACTGTTTGGCGGGCTGCTGTTAAGCCGCCACCGTGACCTGGAAACCCTGCGCATGGGTGACGATATCGCGGTAGGGCTGGGTGTTCGTTTAGCCCTCACGCGAATTACTGTGGTAATTACCGCCGTGGCGCTTGTCGCCTTTGCCACTGCGGTAACCGGCCCGATTGCGTTTGTGGCGTTTCTTTCCGGCCCCATTGCGGCACGTTTAGTGGGGCGCAACGGCTCGCTATTGATTCCTTCTGCGCTGGTAGGCGCTCTGCTGGTGCTTCTGGCAGACTACGCGGGCCAGTTTTTACTACCTGCCCGCTATCCGGTCGGCATTGTGACCGGCGTATTAGGCGCCCCCTATCTCGTTTACCTGATTACTCGCGACAATAAAAGCAGAGGCACCCTATGAGCGCTTCGTCGCTTCTCGCCCAACACCTGACCGCAGGTTACGGCGAACGGACCATTCTTAATGACGTGAGCCTAACCGTTCAAGCGGGGCAAACAACCGCTATTGTGGGCGCTAACGCCTGTGGAAAATCGACGCTGTTGCGCGTGCTTTCGCGTCTCATGACACCGGAGCAAGGCAACGTGTTGCTGGATGGTAACGCCATTCATAAGCTCCCCGCCCGCCGCCTGGCGCAACAGCTGGGGTTTCTGCCTCAGTCGCCTATCGCGCCGGAAGGCATCACTGTGCTGGAGCTGGTGAGCCGCGGCCGCCACCCGCATCAAGGGCTTTTCCAACGCTGGAGCGCTACCGATGAAGCCGCCGTGGCCGATGCTTTAAGCGCGACTCACATGGCTAACCTGGCCGACAGCGCCGTAGAAGAACTCTCCGGCGGGCAGCGCCAGCGGGCGTGGATCGCCATGGCCCTTGCTCGGCAAACTGATGTGTTACTGCTGGACGAGCCCACGACCTTTCTGGATATCAACCACCAGATCGAAGTGCTCGACCTGCTCACCGACTTAAACCAAACGCGCGGCACCACCATTGTGATGGTGCTTCACGAGCTGAACCTGGCCGCCCGCTACGCCGACAAGCTAGTCGCCATGGCTAACGGCAACATCTACGCCGTTGGCCCATCGGAAGACGTATTTACCGAACAGATGGTACGCGACGTATTTGACCTGGAAAGCCGGGTCATCGACGACCCGGTCACGGGAAAACCCATGATGATACCGCTGGGGCGGCATGGGACGCGCAAGCGTAAGCACGCACCCACTGCCGATAGAGAGACACAGGCCGGTTAAGTGGGGGAAAGAGGCTGCTCAATGGCCCGCCCAACCTGTAGCACTTTGGCGTCATCAAATGCCTTACCCATGATCTGGACCCCCACGGGCAGCCCTTGATGATCCTTACCAAATGGCACCGTCAGCGCGGGTAGTCCGGTCACATTGGCGGGTGCGCATAAGCGCACATACGCTTCGGCGACACTCTCTTGGCTGCCGTCTTCCCAATCAAACGTATCCTGCTCCAAGCGTGCTGCTGTCTGGGGCACGGTGGGTGTCAGTAGAACATCGATGTCTGAAAACAGAGAGCCCCAGCGCTTAGCAATGAGGTTCCGGGCACGCTGCGCCTTCAAATAATCGCCTGCTGACAGCAGTTGTCCGGCTTCGAGCAAGGTGCGTACATCATCACCGTATAGCGATGCTGATTGACGTATGTCCTTGGCGTGTACGGTTGCTGCCTCGGCCACCATCAGGCCCCATTGAGTCGGGATGAGGTAGTCAGCCAGCGGAATATCCACCTCCACCAGCACGGCGCCCTGTTGTTCCAGATGCGCTGCCGCACGCCTAACAGCCGCGGCGACTGGCTCCGCAACGTGGTCAAAATAATAGTTGCGTGGGATACCAACACGCAACCCATGCACACTCGACTGTGCATTGATATCGAAAGAGGCAGGAGGAGTACGGCTAGCGGGGTCGCGCGCATCAAAGCCCATCACTGCCTGCAATAACAGGCCAACATCCTCTACCGTGCGTGCCATAGGGCCCGCATGATCGAGCGACCAGGCCAGGGGCATAGTGCCGTGGCGAGAAACCAAGCCATACGTTGGCTTGAACCCGACTAACCCGCAAAGTGCTGCGGGCACCCGAATCGAGCCACCGGTATCGGTTCCCATGGCTGCCCAGGCGCCGCCATAGGCAACCGCTGCTGCAGAGCCCCCACTGGAGCCCCCCGGCGTGCGCTGTGGATCAAGCGGATTGCGCGTTTGTGGTGTGGTCAGGCCGAAAGCGAACTCATGCAAATGGGTCTTGCCCAGGAATATGGCGCCGCCACGCAGCAAGGCATCCGTTACCGCGCTGTTGGCCTCTGCCTGATGCCCGTCCCGAACACGGGAGCTGGCAGTGGTGGGTTGGCCAGCAACATCGAACAAGTCTTTCAGCGCGATAGGAATGCCATGCAGCGGCCCACGGTAACGGCCATGTTGAATGTCTCGCTCGGCCTCAAGTGCCTGCTCACGGGCGGCTTCTTCCCATACAGATACAAAAGCGTTGATCTCGGGCTCTCGCGCAC
Source organism: Halomonas sp. AOP22-C1-8 (assembly GCF_052378905.1). Taxonomy (NCBI): domain Bacteria; kingdom Pseudomonadati; phylum Pseudomonadota; class Gammaproteobacteria; order Oceanospirillales; family Halomonadaceae; genus Halomonas; species Halomonas sp. AOP22-C1-8. The sequence continues at coordinate 57,142 of NZ_JBQSYD010000020.1, forward strand.
CAATACGCGCCAAGGCCGCATCCACCAATTCTACTGGCGACAGTTCGCGTGCCGCGATGGCGGCACTGGCTTGGGCCAGTGTCAGGTTTAATGGGTTTAGCATGGCTTGTTCCCCTGGCTAGCATCAAAGGCAAATGAAGGAGTGCATGATTCATCAATAGGTAATTCGTCGAGCCGGGCAATGACCGTGTGTATGTGATGCAGTACACCCGCAATCAGTGGCGCACGTTCAGAGTTCAGGGGCAGCCCTAGGCTAGTAGCCAGAGCCAGGGTTTCCTCGGCGGACATAGGAGAGACATTTTGAACAGTCATGCTTGATTTCCTTTCTTCATTGAAGTGCGCGCTTGCATAAGCAGCAGGATAATGGCGAGCAAGGCCAGCGCTGTGATCACCGCACCATAGACATTGACCGCGGCCAGCAAGCCGGCCTTCTGCGCCAGGAAGCCGACAGCCATCGTGGGCACGCTATGGGCCAGATAACTTTCGATATAGAACACGCCCATCAGCGCGGCACGTTCATGGGGCTCAGCCAACGGCAGGACACTGCGTACAGCCCCGAGGAAGCTCGCGCCAAACCCAAACCCCGCAATGACCGACCCGGCCAACAGCAAGACCGCGTTTCCCTGGTTAGCCCCGACCAAAATGACAACCAGCCCTGCGACCAAGGCAAGTTCGCCAGACAAGAGGGTTGTAAAAGCGCTCAGCTTGCGAGCCGCCAGAACCGCTGTGGCGCCGGTGAGCGTTAGCGCTGCGACGACAAGACCACCCAGCCATGGCGTGTTCACATGCGTAACGTCAACGATCAGCGATGGCATAAGCGATAGATAAAAACCACCTAGCATCCACACTGCCACGTTTGCAGGAGTGACAGATAACAGCGTTTTGCGCGCTTGCAGCGGCACGGTAATGCGTGGTTTCAGGCTTGCCCATGCACCCGGGCGATATGTCACCGTCTCTGGTGCCAACCAAATCAAGCCCAGCATCACCAGAAAAATAGCCAGCAACAACGCGTACACCATGTGCAGCGGATCGGGCGCCAACACGATCAACGAGGTACTGCCTAGCGCGCCGGCTGCCATACCAAGCAGTGGTGAGATACTGTTAATCACAGCCCCCTTCTCCCGACTAACATCGAGTATCGCCGCGCCAACTGCTGCAGTGGCCATACCCGTGGCAAAGCCTTGCAGAGCGCGCGCACCAATCAGCCAACCCGGCCCGGCCGCACCCAAAAAAACCACCATAGCGATGATCTGTAGCGACAACGCCATGGCAATAACCGGACGTCGACCAATATGATCGGACAGCCTCCCCGTCACCAGCAGTGCCAAAAGCAAAGCCAGCGCGTAAGTGGCAAAAACCACCGTCAGCAGTGTTGCGCTAAAGCTCCACTGCTGCTGATAAAGTTGGTACAGCGGGGTAGGCGCACTCGATGCTGCTAAAAAGGCAATCATTATCGCTGTGTGCAGGAAAACGGTACGGGCGGGAGACAAACTCCAGCTAGAGGAACGGCGGACAGTATCAGAAACGTTGATGGACATGATCTCTCCCAAAAGGCAAAATATTAGCTTTAAAGAGCATAAACTCAATAAATCACTAACGCAAATATTTTGCTTTAGCGATTTATTGCACCGTACCGACGAAACCGTACTGACGAATAAGTACTGAAGGAACACATGACCAACAAACCCACCCCCCGTCCAGGTGGCCGCAGCGCTCGTATTCAGGCTGCCGTTCATCAAGCCGTTCGAGATCTGCAACAAGAACAAGGCCGGGCCGGGCTTACGGTGCCCGCCATCGCCACACGCGCTGACGTCACCCCCTCGACGATCTACCGTCGCTGGGGTGACCTTACCCAGTTACTGGCCGACGTTGCCGTCGAGCAACTACAGCCGGAGCAGCCGCCAGCCGATACGGGAAGTTTGCGTAGCGACTTGTTAGCCTGGCTTGTTGAGTACTTTGAGGAGATGTCATCAGCCCCAGGGCGGGCGATGCTCCGCGATGTTCTAGGCACAGAAGGCCATACCAGCGCGGGTAAATGTGATGGTTTCTTGCGTCAGCAGATCGAAGTAATCAACGAACGCGGTCTTGCCAGAGGAGAGCAGCCGATAGATATAGGGCGGGTCACCCAAATAGTGGTGGCGCCTCTGATGTACCGCATCCTGTTTGCTAACGAAACACCGACTGCGCAGACCATAGAAGCACTTTTCGAACAATTAGTAAGCTCAGCAGATACTTAATAAAAAAGCCCCGTGTTCTGGATAACACGGGGCTTTTGGCAAGGGGCGCTGTTGGGCTCATTACGCCTCGACCGCGGCACGCCCCTTGATAATTGAGCGGGCAAGCAGCAGATACGCGACCGAGCCACAGGCGGCCATGGCCAACACCACCGCTTCAAGCGTATGCGGCAGCATGGCAGATAGGGCGCTCAAAATCCCGGCGATACCGAACTGAGCGGCGCCCAAAAGCGCGGCGGCGGTACCACTACTAGTGGGGAAGAACTCCAAAAAGCAGGCCTGAATATTGGGCGAGATCGCCCCTACTGTGCCGATGGTCAGCATCATGGCGAACAGGAAAGCGTACATTGGCCACTCCATAAAGGCAGCCATCACTAACAATACAATGCCGACCGCTTGGCAGCCCGTTGCCAATTGCAGAATACGCAGCGACGATATTCTGGAAAGCAGTACACGGTTGCAAATATTGAAGAAAAGCATCGCGACGATGTTAGCCGCAAACAGCATCGAAAAACTTGAGGGCGACTGGCCGAAGTGCCCCTGATAGATAAAGGAAGCGTAGGTAATGAACATCATCAGGGTGGAGAAGGAGGCGGCCTGCCAAGCGATAAACGGTAAAGCTGGTTTCGTCGACAGCACCAGTTTGTAACGCGCCAGCAAGCTCATCTTGGGGCTTTTTGATCGCGACACTTTGCCCTTCCCGGAAAAAAGCACCCGCACCAGTAACGGCACCAGCAGCACCGCGTAAACCGCCAAGGCAAAGAAAATATTGTGCCAGGAACCCACCGCCAAAATCGCACTACCAACGCTCGGGGCGATACCCGGCGCCAGCACCATGATAAAGCCCATCATCGAGAACAGCTTCGCGGCATCACGGCCCGCCACCCGGTCGCGCACCAGTGCCGGTACCGACACCAGCGTTAACCCCGCGCCAATGGCTTGAACGGCCCGCCCGCTAAGCAGAGTGTTCAAGGATTCCGCCACGCCGATGACAATGCTTGCGAGCGCAAAAATTGCCAGCCCGCTCATCAATACACGTTGGCGACCGAAGCGGTCCGAAAGCGCCCCTCCAATGAGCTGCCCCACAGCCATCGCGAACACGTACACCGAAACGCTTAACGATACGGCCTGCTGAGATATCCCCAGCGACTCGCCAATGACCGGAAAGGCCGGCAGGTACGTATCCATGGAAAACGGGCCCAGCATCATGGTTAATGCCAGGCTCAGTACCACAATGAAGGGCGTTTTAGATTGGGTCATAGAAGCTCGCGTACAGTGGCTTAATGATGAACAGCATCAGCGATATGATACCGATTGACTCCATCATCAGCCAATATTCGCCTGGAAGTGGCTACCAAGCTACCACGTTGGGCCATCCAACAGTCCGCGTGTGCTACTCGCTCCTTTTCATCTCTTTAACCACAGCATCCAGGTGGCTTGAGTTGATCTCGGCAGGCGAGTTGGCGCCGATCAACGTCATGGTGACGCGCATATCGGCGGCGATTAGATCCAGCAGGTGGGAAACGCCCTGCTCGCCCCGTGCGGCCAAGGCGTAAACGTAAGCACGGCCCAGTAGAACGCCTTGGGCGCCTAGCGCCAGCATACGCACCACATCAAGCCCAGAGCGCACGCCAGAGTCCGCCAGCACCGTCAGCTCATCGCCCACGGCCTCGGCAATATGCGGTAGCGCTTGGGCGGTAGAAATAGCCCCATCTAATTGGCGCCCACCGTGGTTGGACACCACGATACCGTCGGCCCCCATGCGTACCGCATCTCGCGCATCTTCTTTATCCAACAACCCTTTGATGATCAGCTTGCCCTTCCAGCTCTCACGAATCCACTCAAGCTCACTCCAGCTAATGGAGGGGTCAAAGTTTTTCGCCAGAAAGCCCATGTAGTCGTCCATGTTCATTTCGCGCCCGGTGTAGGCCTCGATGTTACCGAACGACAGCGGCTTGCCTTTAAGCCCTACATCAAACGCCCACTGCGGGTGGGTGATTGCCTGAGCGTACTGGCGCAGCTTGGCATTGGGGCCTGACATACCCGAGCGACGGTCACGGTAGCGCGAACCCGGCAGCGGCATATCCACGGTAAACACTAGCGTTTTCATGCCTGCTTCCCAAGCGCGCTCCAGGGCATTTTTCATAAAGCCGCGATCTTTCAGCACATAAAGCTGAGACCACTGCTCGCCGTGGGCATTTTTCGCCACTTCCTCAATCGAGCAAACCGAAACGGTGGAGAGCGTATAGGGAATCCCCGCCTTTTCTGCCGCGCGCGCAGCCTGCACTTCGCCGCGCCGAGCATACATGCCCGTGGCGCCCACCGGTGCCAGCGCAACCGGCATTTTCCACTGGCTGCCTAAAATTTCGGTTTCAAGCGACGGCGTCCCGCCCCCCTGCAGCACGCGCTGACGTAAAGGAATAGCCTGCAACGCCTCCACATTGCTGCGCAGCGTGCTTTCCGTGACCGAGCCGCCATCAAGGTAATCAAACAAAAAACGAGGAACACGCCGCTTGGCGGCTTGCCGGTAATCAGAAGGGCTTGAAATGATCATGAATTCGCCTTAACTCGACACGGGAAACGGAGAAGTGAGCGTATGTTTGAAATCTTGATACCAATCCCAACTAGCGTACCAAGTTACGCCACTTCTATAGCCATTCGCTGCGCTGAACTTTAGTCTATTAGCGGTTTGGTTTATGCCCCAGCTCACGCTCATTCATTAGCGCAACAACCCAATCAATGAACACACGTAGCTTAGCGCTTACATGCCGATTGGGCGGAAATGCGATGAACATCGGCATAGGGTCCAGGTGCCACTCTTCGAATAAGGGCACTAACTCACCGCGTGCAACGTGTTCCCGGACCATGTAATCAGGCAACAAAATCGTGCCCAGCCCCGCCAAACCTGCCGCAAGCGCTGCACTGCCATCATATCCTATAGTGCCCTTGAACGCTAACGCTCTCTGTTTCGTGGTGAAGGGTATAGAGGGAAGCCAAACCAGCACGCCACTTGAAGCCGACAATGTAATGAGGCGGGGCAGATAACGCTGACGGATGCGAAGGCGCCCCCGCTTTTTTGCAGATAACTGGGCGCGGCGTAAATACCAACACTCAGTTCCCCTATCCGGCGCGCCACCAACGATAAATCGGTAAGTTCTCCGCCACGCACTACGCAATCCACATTTTCGTCAATTAAGTCCACCAAGCGGTCGCTAACGCCCATATCAAGTTGAATATCGGGATACTGCGCGTAGAAGTCCGGTAGTGCCGGTATCAAAATCATTCGCGCAAACGGGCTGGGCACATCAACTCTAAGCCGTCCGCGAGGCGACATCACCGCATTGGAGAGGCTGGTTTCAGCATCATCCATATCGGCTAACAGTTTTATAACGCGCTCGTAGTAGGCCGCGCCGTCTGCCGTCGCGTTAACCTTACGGGTGGTGCGGTTAAGCAGCTTTACCCGCAGCCGTGCCTCTAACTGCTGCACTAACTGGGTCACGCTGGTTTTACTGATATGCAGCGTTTCAGCGGCCTTGGTAAAGCTGCCCGTCTCCACGACCCGAGCAAATGCCTGCATCGCATTAAAACGGTCCATTACAACGACACCGCCCTGTGATTGTTTGGAAAATGCAAACAGTGTTAATCAGAATTCTCTGTTTATCCAGCCTGACAGCAGACCTAGAGTAAATCACCCAACGGCCAAGCTGATATTTGAATAACGGATGGAGAAAGAGATATGGCAACGCGTAACGCAGTTTACCCTCAACGCAGGCAGGCACTTTACGAGAAGAATGGCTATTCTGCGGCCATCCGCTCGGGCGACTTGCTATTTGTATCGGGCCAAGTGGGCAGCCGTGAAGATGGTTCACCCGAACCGGACTTCGCCGCACAGGTTCAGCTCGCCTTCGACAACTTGCAAAACGTGCTGGAAGCCGCAGGCGCAAGCTTTGACGATATCGTCGATGTCACAACCTTTCATACGGACCCTGAAGCCCAATTCACTACCGTGCTGGAAGCCAAGACCCGCGCGTTCCCAGATAAACCCTACCCCAACTGGACGGCGGTCGGCGTAAACTGGCTGGCAGGCTTCGATTTTGAAATCAAAGTAATTGCGAGACTCTCCAACTAACCAGGAAGATTCACTGCTTTTGAAAAAGCGATGGTAGGAACCGACATTGCAGAAACGCCTAAAACGAACAATGCTTGAACAGTGTGTGTAGCGATGGAGTTTTGCAATGGCGGACTTCAAGCAACGCGAGTGGGTGAAATGAAATGGGCTGATCACTGGGCCACAGGCCAGGTGACCCACAAAGATAGCGAGAAGCCCCACCCTGCGTATCTGATCAAACAAGAGAACGGCAGCACAGTCTTGGAAGAAGAGCTTTGAAAACAGAATCTTGAAACTTCATACCGAGCTCAAAAAAGCATAGGCAAGGAGGCCACGGTGAGCATCCCACAGCCCGAAACACTCACTTTTGATAGCGATGAAACGAGCGGCTATCCCAACTCCCCACTACCCGTACTGATATACCGCAAGGTTCTCGACCTCAGTAGCGCAGAAGCGCGGGCCGATACCTTTGAAAACATGTTCAAACAGCACGGCTGGCCGCCCGCATGGCGTTACTATTTATATGATTTTGACCACTTTCACTCCACCGCCCACGAGGCGCTAGGCATTTTTCAGGGCCAAGCCAGAGCGCGGCTGGGCGGCCCCAATGGCCAAGAAGTGATGCTTTACGCGGGTGATGTGCTGGTACTGCCCGCAGGAGTGGGTCATGCCTGCGTAGAGGCGGACGACGATTTTTGCATGGTCGGCGCCTACCCGCCGGGGCAAAACCCGGAGAACGAGCGCGGCGACCCGGCCGAGCTTTCGGCAGCACAAGCGCGGGTGGCTTCCGTAACCGTGCCGGAGACTGCCCCGGTGGGCGGGCCACTCCAACCACAGTGGAAACCATCATCATAGAAACGGCGAGATAGAAACGGCGAGACCTAGCTAGACGACTGGTCTAATCAGGCGTAAGCTAGTCGCTATGAACATGATACCCGTCACCGGCGATGTCCGGCAGCGCATTCTTAACACCGGCCAGGTCATCATCGGTGGCAAGGGGTTCTCGGCGGTAGGTCTTAACGAGATTCTCAAAGCCGCCGAGGTGCCTAAAGGCTCCTTTTATCACTACTTCAGCTCCAAAGAAGCGTTTGGCGAAGCACTGCTGGAAGACTACTTCAGTGGTTATCTCGCGCAAATTGAAGAACGCCTTACCCAGCCGGGCGCTTCTCACGCTGAGCGTTTTCTCAGCTACTGGGCGCACTGGCGGGATACCCAACACCATTGCGACCCCAGCGGAAAATGCCTGGCGGTGAAGCTTGCCGCCGAAGTCAGCGATCTTTCCGAGCGCATGCGCCGCGTGCTGCAACATGGCACTGAGCGCATTATTACCAGGTTAGCCCAGTCAATCGAAGCCGCCACTGCCGATGGCTCGCTGCCTCAATCCGTTAGCGCTCAAGGTAGTGCCCTGGAACTAGCCACCACCCTTTACCAGCTATGGCTGGGCGCCAGCCTGCGCGCCAAAATCACCCGCGACCGGGTGCCGCTGGATGCCGCCTTTAAAGCCACCTACGCTTTGTTAAACCTCGACCCCAGCCGCCCTCTCAGCCTGCAAAGGACTCAATCATGAAAATTCTCGTAGTGGTTACCTCACACGACAAGCTTGGCGATACCGGCAATAAAACCGGCTTCTGGCTCGAAGAGCTGGCCGCGCCTTACTATGCGTGTAAAGATGCAGGTGCCGAGCTAACCCTGGCCTCGCCCGCTGGTGGCCAGCCGCCGCTCGACCCCAACAGCAACGTACCGGATGCTCAAACTGAGGCTACTAACCGCTTCCAAGTGGACCTCGACGCCCAAGCGGCGCTGGCTAACACCCATCAGCTTGCCGATATCGATATTGCTGAGTTCGACGCCATATTTTACCCCGGCGGCCACGGCCCGCTGTGGGACCTGGCCGAGAGCGCTACATCTGTGCGCCTGATTGAAGACGCCATTGCCGCCAACAAGCCTGTTGCTACGGTATGCCACGCCCCCGGTGTGCTGCGTCATGTGAAAGGCAGCGACGGCAAGCCGCTGGTCGCTGGCCGTAAAGTGACCGGTTTCAGCAACAGCGAAGAAGACGCCGTTGGCCTGACAAACGTGGTACCGTTTTTGGTCGAAGATATGCTCAAAGAGAGCGGCGGTGAGTACAGTAAAGGCGATGACTGGAGTTCTTACGTGCTCGTCGACGGCCTGCTGATTACCGGACAAAACCCCGGCTCATCCGAAGCCACCGCCCAAGCGCTGTTAAAGAAGCTTTCCTGATAATTACCCAAGGAGAATGGAATGCCGGCTTATGTTGTACTGACGCGTGAACGCACCCACGACGCGAAAGAAATGGAGCAATACGCCACCAAGGCCAAAGCCGCCCGCGAAGGCCACGACCCGAAGCCACTCGCCTTCTACGGTGACTTTGAAGTAATGGAAGGCAGCGACATGGAAGGCGCGGTAATTCTGCGCTTCCCCGACATGGCCGCCGCCCGCGCCTGGTACCAAAGCGACGCCTACCAAGAAGCTCGCCAGCATCGTTTCCAGGGTGCCGACTACCGCGTGTTTATTGTGGATGGGGTTGAAGAGACGTAAGCCTTTTTGCAATTACGCATAGACGCACAAAGGGCCGTTCGTGGTTACGAACGGCCCTTTTATCTTTTTAAAGACCAGCATATCTGTGCCTAATGGCTGAATAGCAATATCACTCTTGGCTTATTCACCAATGAACTGCTCTAACGGCCAATAGCGGAGTTTTTCCTTTGAGGTGGTGCGACTAAGAGCGCCAGCGCCACTGTTACCATCGGCCTTTAATCACGAAGTAAAGCAGATGCGCTGTCCGAGTCACCACATTGGGATAAAACAGTTCATCGCCACAGCCTGACTCAATTCAATGCATAAAAACCATCACCACCAGCACCATTGTCAGCAATAACAGGTACACCTTGGCATGAATACGGTCAGGGATGCGCCCGATCCAGACTGACGCCAAGCGGATACCGAGCCATGAGCCCACCGCAAGTACCAGCAAGGCACGCAGATCCACATAACCGGCATACCAGTTTCCTAACGCTGAGTGATTTGCCGACAGCAACACATACGTCGCGGTGCCACTCACTGCCATGGGCAACGACAACGGATTGGCCATGGCCGTGGCCGCCGTCATGCTCGCGCCTCTTCGCCGCATAAGCGGTACGGTCATTACACTGCCACCCACGCCCAGCAAAGCAGCCACCGCACCAATCAGTGTACCCACCATTGCCGTTACCCCACGCCCCATAGGGCGCACATCACTCCCTGACTGACGCAGAAAACCGGGCCGCAGAATAGCATCCGCAATCGTAATACCCAGATAGCCGATAAACGCCCAGCGCACCCATTCGCCACTTAACGATACTGCCACTGCCGCGCCGAGCACCGCCCCCATGGCGATATAGCCGACTAACGGACGCACTAGATGCCACTGCACGGTCTGTCGCCGATGATGACGCCATGTTGCCATTGAAGCCGCGAAGATCATCAGCGCCGTCGAGGTAGCCACCGCGATATGCATGGCTGCCATACCCGCCGCGCTATCTGGCCCATGGACGGCAATCAGTAAGGTATACAGCAAGGGAACCACTACAAACCCACCACCGAAGCCGAACAACACGGTGGTGACGCCCGCCAAACCGCCACAAAGAAGTAATACGCTATACACCGCCACTCTCCTGATGAAATTCAACAGCAGGGAGGATATGCCGACTAGAACTGGCTGACCTTCGATTTTTGGACAATAATCATCGCATTTCGGCCAGAATAACGATTATGCTCAATACTCCTTTATCCGACGTGGATCACGTGGCACGGCCCATAGTGGCCATCGGCACTGACTACAGCCCCGGTACGCTTCTTGACTTTCATGCCCATCGCCGCGCCCAGTTTCTCTATGGCATGACAGGCGTGATGGAAGTCAATACGGATGACGGCACCTGGATGGTGCCGCCCTATAGCGGAGTCTGGCTGCCTGCGGGCAAGCGCCACCAAGTACGTATGAACGGGGTGAGCACCCGAAGCCTGTACATCGAGCCCCGCGTCGCGCCACGAACGACTTGCAGTTGTGAGGTGCTGGTCGTGACGCCTCTGTTGCATCACCTGCTGCTGGCTTCCGCCCATCTACCCGCGCTCTATGATGAAAATGGCCGCGATGGCGCCTTGGCGCAACTACTTCTATACGAGCTGCAACAGGCTCAGGCCCTGCCGCTATTTGCGCCCCTGCCCCATGACCCTCAACTAGCCAGCCTGTGCCGAGCATTTCTCGGCCAGCCACATATACACAGCCCTCCCGAAGACTGGGCCCGGCAGATGCATCGCAGCCAGCGCACCTTCAATCGCCTGTTCCGTCAGCAGACCGGCATGTCCTTTGCCGTATGGCGTCAACAGGCCTGCCTGATGGCCGCCCTTCCCAGGCTGCTGTCCGGTAGTTCCGTTACTCGCACCGCGCTGGAACTCGGCTACGACAGCCCAGCCGCTTTCTCCAGCATGTTTCGCAAGGTGCTTGGCCAATCTCCCACCACTTTCGTTAGGGCGGCGAATCGTCAGTTGGAAGAGTAGCAAGTACGCCTACTGATCAGTTGTTCGACTTCTTGCTGGTCGCCTTCTACGGCGACTTTGAAGTGATGGAAAGCGCGGTAATTCTGCGCTTTTCCGACATGACCGCCGCCCGCGTCTGGTCCCAAAGCGGCACCTATCAAGAAGCCCGCAAGAGCAGCCTCCTCCTTCACCATTTAAGGCAGGGGGGTCTCATTGGGCACAGCAGCTTGGAGGCTAAAATACGCGAGACAATTAGACCAGTGTTCAACAGTCCTGCTGTCACTGTGGTAATACTTTTTAAGGCATGGTTTCACGCAAGGTGTCACAACTCGCTTTGAGCAACTCGACTGTTGATTCGACTTTATCATCGGTTAACCGGGTGATTAATGCAGAAACGGATATTGCGCCGCGCATTACTCCATGCCGGTCGAGTACCGGCAGCGCTATGGCAGCAACATCCGGGTCTCGTTCGCCCTTTGAGAAGGCATAGCCTTTGGTACGGATATCATCATAGAACGCGCCTTCTTCCCCACTGAACGCTAAAAGAACGCGGCCTGTCGCCCCCCGTTCAATAGGCAGTAATGCCCCTTCATCCAGATGGTGCCGGGCAGGCTTTGGCGAGTTCAGCCGATAAAGGCACATGCGCTGGTTACCCAAGCGGATAAAGAACGATGCCGTTTCCTGAGTTTGCTCTACCAATTGAGTCAACTGCGGACGAATAAGCTCGCCCATATCTCCTGTATGACGGAATAGATTTCCTAACCGCCATAGGCTGGGCCCCAAAGCATACGTGCCATCGCCTTCACGAACGATATAGCCAAAGCGCTCCAAGGATCCTATCAACCGAAGAATAGTGCTTTTATAAAGCCCCGTACGCTCCGCTAACGTAACGAGCGACAGCGATCGCTCCTGATCTGTAAACGCTTCCAGGATCGTTAAAGCACGCTCAACGGCTTCTACTCGATTTTGCTTTTGGACCAAGCTACACCTCCATTGCACCTAGTTCTACCTGACAGAACAAACATTTTTAAAATAGAACATGTTTGACATGTAAAAATCGTTCTGCCATAAAGAACACTATTATGCCTGACAGAACAAAAAGGAACCATTATGCCGCTTATCAAAATTACAGCATTCGGCAAGCCCCATGTCTGAACTGCTAAAAGGGATTCGGGTGCTGGATCTGACCAACGTTCTTGCTGGTCCTTACTGCTGCTATCAGTTAGCGCAGCAGGGTGCCGATGTCATCAAAGTTGAGCAACCCAGAAGTGGAGATTTGGCCCGCCAGTTAGGAGCCGACCCTGAACTGAATGCCCAACTAATGGGCGTTTCATTTCTCGCCCAGAATGCGGGCAAGCGCTCCATTGAGCTCAATCTAAAATCCGACCAAGGCAAGCAGGCTTTTCGCAAACTGGTACAAACCGCCGATGTATTGGTCGAAAACTTTCGCCCTGGCGTAATGGACCGGCTTGGCCTTGGACATGAGAGTCTTCAAGCGCTTAATCCACGCCTGATCTACTGTGCTATTTCAGGGTTTGGACAAACCGGCCCGCTGGCAAAGAACCCTGCTTACGATCAGATTATCCAAGGTCTTTCCGGCGTAATGAGCGTGACAGGCGATGAAACGTCTGCACCGCTGCGCGTTGGCTACCCCGTTTGCGACACCATCGGTGGTATGACCGCAGCTTTCGCCATTTCCAGCGCCTTGGTCGGCCGAAATAGAACCGGGCACGGCGAGTTTATTGATGTATCCATGCTTGAGTCCATGATGGGCACCATGGGCTGGGTGGTATCCAACTGGCTGACGTGTGGCATTGAGCCACTTCCTATGGGAAACCAAAATACAACGGCGGCCCCATCCGGCACCTTCCGCACTGGTGATGGGTTGTTGAACATCGCCGCCAATAAGCAGGAACAGTTCGAGATTCTGTGCCAGTTGATAGAGCGCGTGGATTTGATATCCGATCCACGATTTCAATTACGTGAAGAGCGCAAGCGCAACCGTAACGCTTTAACTATCGAGTTGGAAGCCGCCTTGCAAAGCGCTTCCGCTGAGCAGTGGGCAACACAAATGAACGCCCGCGGCATACCAGCAGGCGAAGTGCTCACCGTTCCTCAGGCGCTTCGCCACCCCCAGGTCGAAGAGCGTGAGTTAACGCGCACGTTCCCCGGCGTCGTCGGCCAGACAAACCTCTCAGTAGTGCGCTCAGGTTTTCGCCTGGGCAGCGGCGATCCCGAACCCAAAACACCGCCTCCCACATTGGGTCAGGACACCGATGCGATCCTTGCAGAGCTCGGCTATGACGCTGCCGCACGCGCCGCCTTCACTCATCCAAACATAACAACCAAAGAGACGGAAAAATGATTGAAGAGAACCGCCGTACCGCCGGTGAAGACTGGTGGTCTACCGATATCATAGAAATGTCCCCCGGTATAATTCGCTACCACGGCTACGCCATTGAGGATCTGATTGGCAAGGTCGGCTTCCCGGAAATGATCTGGTTGATGCTACGCGGCGATCTACCCAGTGCAGCCCAGGCGACTCTGTTAAGCACGGTACTGATGAGCTCCATTGACCACGGTCCACAAGCGCCGTCTATTGCAATTGCGCGCATTGCATCCACCTGCGGTGTAGGCATCAACAACGCCATGGCTTCTGCAGCCAATGTACTTGGTGATGTACATGGCGGTGCGGGCGAGCAGTGCGTGGCGCTATATAACGCTATCCAGGCACGCTGTGAAGCTGGTGAAGATATTACCTCTGCCACCCATACCGAGCTTGCCAAGCTTAAAGAGAGTGGCGTGCGCTATATCCCAGGGTTCGGGCATCGCTTCCATCCTAAAGACCCACGAGCCCCCAAACTGATGGAGGTTCTACGCGCCACAGCCGACGACAGCATCAACACTCATTTCGCCGACATTGCAGAAGAAGTTGAGCGCCAGATATCCCAAGGCCGCAGCCGTGCAATTCCCATGAATGTAGATGGTGCAACCGGCGCTATTTATGCGGCGCTGGGATTTCCACCAGCGCTATGCCGCGGCCTGTTTGTGCTATCTCGCTCGGTAGGCATCATGAGCCATGCTTGGGAACAGATGCAGCGACCCGAGCGCAATAAAGGCCCACTCCCCCGTACCGAAACCTGGACCTATACCGGCCATGCTCCCCGTAGTGTTGAGCAGGAAGGCGGCCAGCCATGAGTTATACGATTCTGGTGACGGCTCCACGTCTGGCTGACGAAGGCCGGGAAGTGCTGGAACAAGCAGGCTGTCGTCTGCTATTCATCCCCAAAGGGGAGGAAGATAGCCTGGGTGAAATAATGGCCAGCCAGCCTATCGACGCAGTCATCGCACGCACGCTCACGCTGAATAAAGCAACCATTGCATCGTGCCAAGGGCTGCGCGCGATATCCCGCCACGGCGTAGGCCATGACGCAGTAGATATTCAAGCAGCGGCTGAGATGGGCATTCCTGTGACAGTCGTCGGTGATACCAATGCACAGTCGGTCGCTGAGCTAGCCATTGGTCTGATGATCACCGTGGCGCGTAACGTGTCGAATCTGAGCCAACGTGTTAGTGCCGGTGAATGGCCGAGGCAAACCCCTGGCTTACAACTTTCAGGCCGCGTGTTAGGGCTGGTGGGTTGCGGCACCATCGCCCGCCATGTAGCCCGAATGGCAAATGCCATTGGTATGCGCGTTATCGCTTATGACCCCGCCCTGAAAACCATGCCGGAAGGTATTTCCAAGGCGACTAACCTGGACGACCTGCTAACCAGTAGCGATGTCCTCTCTCTGCACTGCCCGCTGTTGCCCTCTACCCAGAACCTGATTGATGCCGCAGCACTCGCGAAGCTTCATTCGGGCGCCATTGTGATCAATACCGCCCGCGGGGGGCTGATTGATGAGGACGCCTTGGCCGAAGCCATCATGGCTGACCGCCTAAAAGGCGCGGGGCTGGATACCTTGAACATTGAGCCACCTCCCGAAAATCATCCTCTTCTGCGTTTACCCCAAGTGGTACTCACCCCGCATGTAGGCGGTAATAGCGATGCAGCGCTGGCACTGACTGCCCGTGCTGCTGCCGAAAATGCCTTGGCACTGCTGTCTGGGCATTCCCCTGCGCATGGACGCATCGTCAACGAACACTTACTGGAGATAACCCAATGAGCATGACGCTTGATGGCGGAACATGGCCTGCTGGCTTTGCTGTCCAACCGCGCCAAACCACCCTAACGCAAAAGCTGCTGACCGCCTTTAAACAAGTGCCGGTCGCTCATGCGGGGGATGTGATGGGGCGGCACACCGGTGCAGTAGGCCTTTGCGCTTATCACAACGACCTTGGACTCACCATGTGTGGTACGGCTATTACGGTGCGTACCCGCCCAGGTGACAACCTCATGGTGCATGTCGCCATACAGCGCGCCCAGCCAGGTGACATTATCGTTATCGACGGGGGCGGCGACCTCTCTACCGCGGTGATTGGTGGGCTGATGCGCACAACAGCAATTGCCCGCCAACTAGGTGGTATCGTGATTGATGGCGCGCTGCGCGATGTCGCTGAATGGGCCGAAGGCGTCTTACCAGTTTACGCCCGCGGCCATGTTCATCGTGGCCCCAGCAAGGATGGCCCTGGCCAGATAAACATTCCTATTTCCTGTGCAGGCATGACAGTGATGCCTGGTGACTTAATTCTGGGCGACGCCGACGGCGTTATCGCTATCCCCGCTAGTGAAGCCGAGGCGCTTTTAAGCCTGTGCCAAACCCAGGCAGCGAAAGAGGCGCGTATACGTGCGCAGAATGAAACCGGCGAGGTCGACCGCGAGCGCTTCGATTCCATCCTGCGTAAGAAAGGCTGTCCGCTTTAGTCATTACCCCAGAACACGACGTTACTTCAACACATAACATTTCTTCAGCACACAACAACAAGCAGTACGACAACATCAATAATAAGGAACACGCCATGAAAAACAACGCTTTAAAATCTATCGCTTGCGCTGCATTGCTTATTCTTCCTGCCGTAGGAATGGCCCAGTCCTATCCCAAAGGATCAATCGACTTCATTGTGCCCTTCTCCGCCGGTGGAGGTACTGATTTTGCTTCACGCGTACTGACAGAGAAGCTTTCCGAGCAGCAAGGATGGAACTTTGTTATTGAGAACCGCGGCGGAGCAGGAGGCAACATCGGCCTTTCACAACTTGCGCGTGCTAAAAATGATGGGCAGGTTATGGGTATGGGGCAAACGTCTAACATGGCGATTAACCCAACGCTGTACGCCAGCATCCCCTACGACTCATTAAATGATTTTACGCCTATTGCGCTAGTTAGCTCACAACCCATGGTGCTGGCCGTTAACCAGAACTCGGCCTACGAAGATTTTGAATCTTTAGTCGCCGCCGCCAGAGAAAACCCAGGCAAAGTGTCCATGAGTACGCCCGGCTCTGGCACGGTGAGTCACCTGTCGATGGAAGTATTTAGCGACCAAGCAGACGTAGAGTTCATGCATGTACCCTACCCCGGTGCGGCCCAAGCGGTAACGGACGCCATTGGTGGGCATGTGGACTTTGTGACTGCCAGCCTTCCCAGCTTATTGTCGCATATTCGGTCAGGCTCATTAAAAGCATTAGCCGTTACCTCGGCTGAGCGCAACGCGGCGCTACCCGATGTTCCCTCGATAGCCGAGTTAGGCTATGAAGGTTTTGAAGCCTCCGACTGGAAAGCAGTGGTCGGCCCCGCCGGTCTTCCCGACGATGTAGTCGCAACCTTTAACGCCGCTATCAATCAGGCTCTTCAGGATGAACGCCTGATCGAAACGATAGAGAACGAGGGCAGTACGGTGGAAGGTGGTTCCGCCGATGAATTTGCTGCTTACCTGCAGGCCGAGTATGAGCGCTGGGCTGAAGCAGTAAGCGCCTCGGGCGCGACAGTGGAGTGATCATTTAAGGCCGGGCATTGATTTATTTGCTCGGCCTTATGGGAGACATCATTATGCTAAATCGCGATATCGTTGACATTATTACGGGGATGGCACTGGCAGCTTTTGGCTTAATCATTGCCGCCTATGCCACTACGCATTATAACCTTGGGTCACTTCAGCGTATGGGGCCTGGCATGGTTCCTATGGGCATAGGATCGATTATTGCCCTGCTTGGCATAATGCTTACCATTGGAGGCGCATCGCGCCCACATTTTCCAATGCCAAGCATTGAGTGGCGCCCGCTAGCCGCTATCCTCAGCGGAATTTTGGTCTTCTCTCTTGCAGTACCACGTGTTGGCTTAGTACCTGCCATTTTCCTGTTAACACTGATCACCTCGCTTGCCGATAAGCAGTTGCGAATCAAGACGGTTTTGGCACTCATCGCCTTTCTCATTCTGGTGGCCATTTTGATCTTCCGCTTGGCACTTGGCATGAACATACCGATCTTCAGGTGGGCATTCTAATGGACTTTTTTGGCAATCTTTCGCTTGGTTTGCACACCGCACTTTCGTTCAGCAACCTGTTTTTCTGCTTTGTTGGCGTGTTTCTAGGAACACTGCTTGGCGTTATCCCGGGCGTTGGCGTTTTAGCCGCCATTTCCATGCTGTTTCCCATAACGTTTCATATGGAAGTGACATCAGCACTCATAATGCTGGCAGGAATATGGTACGGCACGAGTTACGGTGGCAGCACGGCGTCTATCCTGCTTAACGTGCCAGGCACGCCTGCCAATGCGGTGGTCTGTTTAGATGGCTACCCTATGGCACAAAAAGGTCGTGGTGCCGTTGCTCTGTTTATGACCACAGTGGCCTCTTTCGTTGGCGGCTCCATCGGCATCGTCATCCTGACCCTTTTCGCACCGGTGATAGCACAATATGCCTTGAGCATGGGCCCCGCTGAGTACTTCTCATTAATGCTGCTAGGGCTAATTGCGGCGACCGGTATTGCTGATGGCTCCGCAGTCAAAGGCTTCGTCATGGTCATGCTGGGTATTTTCCTTGGCAGTATCGGTACCGACGTTTACACAGGCACACAACGTTTTGCCTTTGGTATCCCAGAACTCGGTGACGGCATTAGCCTGGTAGCACTGGCCATGGGAGTGTTCGGGGTAGCGGAGCTCATTATTAGCGTTGGCAGTGTTAAGGCAAACCGCTTTAAATCGTCTGACCTGACGCTACGTGCCATGAAACCTACGCGCGATGATATGCGACGTTCGTGGTTCCCGATGCTGCGCGGCTCAAGCATTGGCTCATTCTTTGGCGCCCTACCGGGAACAGGCCCGTCACTGGCCGCGTTTATCGCTTATGCAGTGGAAAAGCGCTCATCCAAAGATCCAAGCCGATTTGGTAAAGGAGCAATTGAAGGCGTCATGGCTCCGGAATCAGCCAATAACGCAGCTGACCAAACCTCGTTCATCCCTACTCTGGCCTTGGGTATACCCGGTAGCCCGACAATGGCACTAATGTTAGGTGCGCTCATTATTCATGGCGTTACACCTGGCCCCGGTCTGATGACAGAGCAACCGAGCCTTTTCTGGGGTCTCGTCATGAGCTTCTGGATCGGTAATATTATGCTGGTTATCCTTAACGTTCCTCTTATTGGTCTATGGGTACGCCTGCTTGCCGTCCCTTATCATCTGCTGTTTCCCGCCGTATTGATGTTCATTTGCCTGGGCACCTACAGCGTCAATAACAGCTCGTTCGACGTACTACTGGTGATGATATTCGGTGCGTTGGGCGTTTTGATGCGCAAACTGGCTTTCCCAGCGGCGCCGCTCATTTTGGGGTTTGTACTTGGCCCGATGATGGAGGACAACTTCCGCCGCGCCATGCTGCTCTCGTCGGGAGATTTTGCGACCTTCATTGAGCGGCCGATCAGCGCCACCATCCTCGCCATTGCTGCGCTGATTTTGGTATGGAGCTTTTTTTCCACGCTTAAAGCACGCCGCGCGCTTGCTCAGGGCTAAGCTAGATCTGATTTACTTAATCTGAACGCTTGCTCTGCCATGTATAGGAGCAGGCGTTCAGAGTCGTCAGCCCCACCTCGTTCCCAGATAGAAACCAGATTTTTACTGACGTTAAGATATCAAAGTTCTTTTCGAACGATCTCCGCTCCGGCACTCAAGGCACTGAGCTTGCCTCGCGCAACCGAGCGAGAAAGTGGCGCCATGCCACAGTTGGTGCACGGGTAAAGCTTGTCGGCATCCACGAACTGAAGTGCCTTTCTAAGCGTTGCGGCGACTTCTTCCGGCGTTTCGATGGTATTGGTGGCGACGTCGATGGCGCCCAGCATCACCTTCTTGCCGCTCAGAAGTTCGATCAGCTCGATGGGCACGTGGGAGTTCTGGCACTCCAGCGATACGATATCGATGTTGGATTTTTGCAGCCGGGGGAAGACTTCTTCATATTGCCTCCACTCCGATCCTAGCGTCTTTTTCCAATCCGTATTGGCTTTAATGCCGTAGCCATAACAGATATGGACAGCCGTTTCGCATTTGAGCCCTTCAATGGCTCTTTCCAAGGCGGCGATTCCCCAGTCATTCACCTCATCAAAGAATACGTTGAACGCAGGTTCGTCGAACTGAATGATATCGACGCCTGCTGCCTCCAGTTCCCGGGCTTCCTGATTGAGCGCTTTCGCAAATTCCCACGCCAGCTTCTCACGACTTTTATAGTGATCGTCATACAGTGTGTCGATCATGGTCATCGGACCCGGCAGCGCCCATTTGATGGGTTGGCGGGTTTGCTCGCGCAAAAACCTGGCATCTTCGACGAAAACTGGCTTATGGCGGTTGATCTCGCCCACAACCGTCGGCACGCTCGCATCGTAGCGATTGCGAATTCTCACGGTTTTGCGCTTTTCAAAATCGACGCCGCTAAGATGCTCGATAAAGGTTGTCACGAAATGTTGACGCGTTTGTTCACCATCGCTGACGATATCGATACCGGCTTGCTGCTGTTCCTGCAACGACACGCGCAGCGCATCCTGTTTACCTTCAATCAACGCCTCGTCTTGCAGTTTCCAGGGCGACCAAAGGGTTTCGGGCTCGGCAAGCCAGGAGGGTTTGGGCAGGCTGCCCGCCGTCGAAGTGGGTAAGCGTTTACTCATGAGTCATCATCCCGTGCATTTGATTAGGTTAAAGCGAGCTGTTGGAAGACCACTGCTCAAGCATCGCCTGATAGGGTTTAATGAAATTCTCTTCAGCAAATTTCCCCTGCTCGGCGGCCAATTGGCTACGTTCTTCTCGGTCGTAAACGATTTGAGTGAGCGAATGATCCGAGTTCTTCAAGTTGGGCTGATAAACATTTCCGGCAACCGCATTGGCGTTGTAGATCTCAGGCCGGTAAATCTTCTGAAAAGACTCCATGGTGCTAATGGTGCCGGCAAGCTCAAGGTTGGTGTAATCGTTGAGCAGGTCGCCAGAAAAATAAAACGCCAGCGGGGCAGCACTGTTGGCAGGCATAAAGTAGCGAACCTGAAGCCCCATCTTCTTGAAGTACTGCTCGGTCAGCGAAGACTCGTTCGGCTGATATTCAACCCCCAATACGGGATGCTGATTATCGGTTCGGTGATAGACCTTGTTATCCGATACGCTCAAGCATATGACGGGAGGCTTCCCGAAATGCTCTTTGTAAACGGGTGAATCCACGAAGCTTTTAAACAAGTTGCCGTGCAGAACACCAAAATCATCCGGAATACTGAAAGTCGACTGGTGCTTGTTATGCTCTAAAAGCCGCACGCTAAAGTCGTAATCTCGGACATAGGATGAAAAGTTGTTCCCTACGATACCGTCGATGCGTTTGCCGGTTTGCTTGTCCAGAAAACTGGTTTTGAGTATCTCGATGATTTGAAAAGGCGCTTCATGGCCCCTTGCGCCAACCTCCATACTCACGGAAATGATGTCGAGTTCGACGCAATAACGACGCCCTTCGGGGTTATCCCAATGCACCAGGGCATTGAAACGGTTATTGATCATTTCCAGCGTATTGCGGAGGTTCTCGCGCCGCCTTTCGCCCCGGGCCAAATTGGCAAAGTTGGTCGTGATACGCGTATTGTCCGACGGACGATAATTCTCATCGAAGCCGATACGCTTGATAGTAAATGCGACGTCGTTATTCATCATCTCGCCTCCAATAGTAAAAAATCGAACCGGTTCTTCGCTTCTGCGGAACGGCCCAATATTTATAAACCGGGCGGCTTTACAGCTTTTAAACCTGACAGCCTTATTCATGAGAAGCTGGCAGGCTCTATAACGAAGAGTGCTGGGGATTTTATACAGGAGTACAAAGATGAATAAAAATGGTCTTATTTCATGGGAAGTTTAGAAAAATTCATAGTGAAAGCCGACTCTTCAACTGAAAAAGATGCTGGCTGCGTTGGGCTTGATGAATTTAGGTAGTCATACGACGCGCTCGACATCCCCGCACTAAAAGTACGGGGTTTTCTGCGCAAATCTGATAAAGTTATTATCCCGCTAAATAGTTTTCTGCAGACTTCATGCACGTTTATATTCTTTCACTGGACACGCTATGCATAACCTATGGATTCCCGTCGTCGCCATTTTCGTCGTTGCGGGCCTGATATTCGGTGGCCAGGCCTATTCCGAGGCCCAGCGTGATGCCCACATCGCCGAGACGATTTCGGAGCGTCTTAATAGCCAAGCACCGGCCGAAATTTCCAACCTGGCGACTGTCAACAAGGGGTATGGGGTGTGCGGCGACTATGCGCTTTCAGGCGCCGAGTCCGGTCGCTTCTACTACAACAGCAACACCAAGCGACTGGCGTTGGGCACCGATGCCCCGCTGTATCGCGACAACTGTGAAAGCGTTTATAACTAAACTCTTGGTTCTCTGGTACGCCCGTCGCGGCCCACCTATGCCGAATGCGCCTTCTTGAAGGGAACGAGGTGCAGCACACCCACCACCACCGAGCCCACCAAAAAGCCAATCACCGCTGAGCACAACGTATTGAAACTCCAGCCCAGCAAGCCGCCCAAGGCACCGGTGGCCTCGCTAATCCTATGCTCAATATGATGTACCCATTCATAGGGGGCGTTGAACCAACCCGTGCCATCCGCCCCCAGGTTGGCCATCAGGATATGTCCTCCCACCCAGAGCATGGCGATGGTACCCACCACTGCGATGGTCGCTAGCACCTTGGGCATGGCCGTGACCAGACCACGGCCCAGTTTCTGCATGCCCGAACTGTCCCGCTGGGCGAGCTTCAGCCCGAAATCATCCATCCTGACCAACATCGCCACCACGCCATACACCAGAACAGTGATGACAAACGCAACCACCACCAGGCTCACCATCTGCGACCAGAATCCCTGATGGGAAACAGTAGAAAGCGCGATCACCATGATTTCGGCGGACAGAATCAGGTCGGTGCGAACGGCACCACTCACGATCTTTTTCTCGGCTTCAGGCCCCTTCTCTACCGCAGGCTTGTCGTCGTCATGCTTGCCAGAAAGCTTGTGCCAGACCTTCTCAGCGCCCTCAAAGGCTAGGTAGCTGCCGCCCACCATCAGGATGATCGGCAATAGCGCGGGCAAAAAGTGGTTCAACAGCAGCGCTGCCGGTAGGATAAAAATCAGCTTGTTGCGGATCGAACCCAGCGCGATTTTCTTCACAATCGCCAGTTCACGCTCCGCTGCCACACCCTGCAAATATTGCGGTGTTACCGCCGTATCATCCACCACCACCCCGGCCGCCTTCGCCGTCGCACGCCCAGCGGCGGCACTCACATCGTCCAATGATGCGGCGGATAACTTCGCCAATGCGGCAATGTCATCCAATAATCCTATCAAGCCGCCTATGGCCATGGATGTTTACTCCGTGAATAACAGTTGCTGATAGTAAAGCACATAGCGGGTTGGCGAATGGCCTCATTTGCCTCATAGGGCAGCGCAAACAATGCCTCGCCAGTGTTTTTTATCGCCAAAGCATGGGAGTCATTGCGCTAGCCAGTATCAGCAGAAGGTTTAATTTACTCTCACTTTGATCACTCATAGTGACTAAAATACACTTCTTATAAACCTCCACCGCCCACTAATGCATCCGAATGGCCTTATGCTCCTTCTGTCTGATACGCTAATAGGGCCAAAGGCACATTCCGAAGAGCAAACGTATGGGTTTGAAAAAGTCAGACTATTAAGCCGCAACAACTTTCCTTTCTTGTTGTTGCGTCTGCCTGCCTAAACCACTTCCTTAAATGTAGGCCGCCGCCAAATAATCTTATTTTCGCTGAGACTTTATTGTGCTTAATAAGAATCCTCGACTGTGGAATTACAACCTGCCGATAGCACACATGATTGGAAGGACTCGAGCTGCCACCTCAGTTCTAACAAATCTTATTGGGATGATAATACATCTCATACCAACTATATTCGCTACTAATTCTGCTTCTATCCTCTACTCGACCTGGGGAACTTGCATAGTATACGGAGGGTTAATAACATGGATTTTAAACTGACATAACAAAAAAACTATTTGTGAACAAAAAAAGGAAGGAGACATGATCTACGAGCAGCTTATTCCTTAAACCTTATACTCTCATCCACTATATTTAGAGACTGAAAATAGTGTAAGCTACGTATTTAGCCAAGTACCACCTCATCGCAACCACTGTGGCCTAAAACAGACAAGTTTTACCCTAACATTTAAATAACGTGGAATCCGGGCATGTGTAAAGAAGTCCAGCTGAGAAGAATCAAAATAGACTTGAGCGGAATAGTGCAATTCTCAGCTCTT